>JADIML010000070.1 GCA_017694765.1 Candidatus Scybalomonas excrementavium | reverse complement strand
TTTAAAAGAATGATTTGCCCAGAATAAAATAAGTAAGGTACTGCTACTAATAATAAATAAATAGAGGAAAAAAATTTTAGATAAAATTCTTTTTTTCATCATTACTTCACCTCAAACTTATATCCAATTCCCCATACAGTAGCAATGGACCAAGCAGGATGAGTACCAAGCTTTTCTCGTAGACGTTTTACATGAACGTCTACTGTTCTTGTATCACCAATATATTCATACCCCCATAATTGATCGAGTAATTGCTCTCTTGTAAACACTTGATTTGGCTGAGAAGCGAGGAAATAAAAAAGTTCTAGCTCTTTTGGAGGCATTTCGATATGGTTTCCTTTATAAGTAACAGAATAGTTAGTAATGTTAATGATAAGATCTTCATATTCCACGTAAGAGCCAGTTTGTGATGGAGATAATGGTTTTGTAGGAGATTGGGTGACTGGAGGATGATAACGGCGTAATACTGCCTTTACACGAGCAACTAATTCTTTGGAATCAAAAGGCTTAATCATATAGTCATCTGCTCCAATTTTTAGTCCTAATACTTTATCAAATACTTCTGTCTTGGCAGAAAGCATAATAATAGGAACTTGGTTCGTTTTGCGAATTTCTGTACATACTTCATATCCATCAATACCGGGAAGCATAATATCTAATAAAATTAAATCTGGTTCATAGACAGTGAGTTTGGAAAGAGCCTCTTCTCCGTCGGAAACAATTAATGTGTCAAAACACTCCTTTACTAAGTAAAGAGAAATGAGTTCAGCAATATTTGTATCATCATCTACAATCATAATTTTTTGTTTTTTAACCATAGTAACCCCTTTCTATTTTAAAATCATATTTCATAAAAATAGTGAAAAATCTTTTGTTAGATGTTATTTTATTATACAGTCAATTCTTTTTAAGAAAGCAGAAAAGCAAAAATTTTTTCTTATTCCTTTTCTTTGATCATAGTTAAAATAGCATCTATGCTTTGTTTTTGTTGTTCTTTAGAGGAGATAGTTGCAATCCCATCTCCTTTTTGTTGACCATAATTTCCAAATTGACCATGGTTTCCACCTTCTATACAAATTTTTGTATAGTGCATTGGCATAAAGGTGTCACCTTCTTTCATTCGTTCCATATTTAATACATGGTCTTCACTTCCATAAAGAGATAGTACAGAAAAAGTATCTGTTTTTAAGCTCTTTGTTGGATAGGCAGCTAATAATACTAAGCCATCCAGTTTATCTAAATGAGAAGAAGCATAATAAGCAGCCATAGCACCACCTAATGAATGACCAGACATATACCAATGCTTATAATCATATTCATGTAAGAGATTGTCTGCTTGATTCATACCAAAAAAGGCTAAGTGAAATGGCATTTTAATTAAAAAGCAATCCACTCCTTGATCAGCTATTTTCATTAAGAGGGGGAGATAGGCTTTTTCATCGACTTTTCCACCGGGATAGAAAATAAGCGCAGACTCCATCCCTTTGCCATCTAAAAAAAGTCCTTCTTTAATAGAAATTACTTTGACATTTTTCGTGTCTTTTACATATTCCTTCACACTAGAATCAGCATGGTAGTATTGGCTTGTATAGAGAAAAAATCCTACAATCAATACAAAAAATATGCAAATGGTTGAGAGAAAGAGTTTTTTTCTATGCTTTTTATTCATAAAGATACCTCGGATTTTATTTAAAATTCTACAATCGTAACGCCGGCTTCGCCTTCCCCAAATACACCACTTCTAAAAGATTTAATATGTTTTTGTTTCTTTAAATAATTTTGAACGGCACTTCGAAGAGCACCAGTTCCTTTTCCGTGGATAATGGTTACTTGTGTTAATTTGGATAGGTAAGCGTCATCTAAATATTTATCAAGTTCCATAATCGCTTCATCTACGGTTTTACCAAGCAAGTTGATTTCAGGAGAAATCGTAGCGGACTTCATGAAGTTTGCCTTATATCCAGAAGTTTGATTGTTTTGTTTTGGTTTTTCTGGCTCTAAAAGCTCAAGGTTTTTAATGTTTACAACAGACTTTAAGATTCCCATTTGGACATAGAGATCGCCTTTTGCGTTTGGAAGAGAGGTCACCGTTCCTTTGAGATTTAAAGTTGTTACGAACACAGAATCTCCAATTTTGAAATCTTCTGGCTTGTGACGTTTTTTCGTCTTTGTTGTAGATTTATATGCTAACTGTTTATCTAATTCGCCCATCTTGCCGCGAAGTTTACTTCTCTCTGCTTCCATTTTCTTTGTATTATTTTGGGAAGTGTGTTTACTCCAACCATTATACTTACGAATAGCTTCATCAGCCGTTTCTTTGGCTTCCGTTAAAATATCACGAGCTTGTTGACGTGCATTGGTAAGAATTTCTTGTCTTTTTTGTTTTAACTCTACTTCTTTTTGTTCCAAAGAACGACGAAGTTCTTCTGCCTGTTCAGCTTTCTTATAGATTTCTTCTTGTTCTTTTTCAATGGCTATTTTTCGTGTTTCAAGTTCTGCAAGCATTTCTTCAAAATCTCTAGCAGAAGCATCAATCTGAGATTTTGCATCTTCGATAATATAAGGCTCTAGCCCTAGTTTTTGGCTAATTGCAAAGGCATTACTTTTGCCAGGAAGCCCAATCATAAGACGATAGGTTGGACTTAAGGTAGCGAGATCAAACTCACAACAAGCATTTTCAATGCCTACTGTAGAAAGGGCAAAAGATTTTAATTCGCTATAATGGGTAGTAGCCATTGTTGTCACTTGTTTTCCATGTAAATTGCTTAAAATAGCGATGGCTAAAGCTGCACCTTCCATTGGATCGGTACCACCACAAAGCTCATCAAGGAGAACAAAAGAGTTTTCTGTAGCATTTTCTAAAATCGATATAATATTTGTCATATGAGAAGAAAAGGTACTCAAATTTTGTTCAATACTCTGTTCGTCTCCGATGTCTGCATAGACATTATCAAATACAGCAAGTTCAGAATTGCTAAGAGCAGGAATATGAAGACCAGCTTGCCCCATCAGGGTAAATAACCCAATTGTTTTTAGGGAAACTGTCTTACCACCTGTATTTGGTCCTGTTACAATTAACATTGAAAAATCTTTTCCAAGATAAATATTAATCGGAACGACTTTTTTAGGGTCTAAAAGAGGATGACGTCCTTGTTTAATGTTAATTCGTTTGTCCTCATTAAAGATAGGTTCCGTTCCATTATAAGATTTCGCTAATGTGGCTCTCGCAAAAATAAAGTCAAGGGAAGTTAAAATATCAAGATTTTCTTCTAGCTGTTCCTTTTCATATGCAACTTGTTCACTAAGTCCAGCTAAAATTCTTTCGATTTCTGTTTCTTCCTTACCAGCAAGTTCTTTTAGTTCATTGTTTAAATTGACAACTGCCATTGGTTCAATGAATAACGTAGAACCGCTTTGGGACTGATCGTGAATCATACCTGGAAAACTTCCACGATATTCTTGTTTGATCGGAATACAATAACGACCATTTCTCATTGTGATAATGGCATCTTGAAGCATATTTTTGTTATTTTGAGAGCTTACAATGGAAGTTAGTTGATTGTGTAATTTTATATTTGTTTGTTTAATCTGTCTTCGAATGTCTTTCAATGTTTTAGATGCTTCGTCGCTGATCTCGTCCTCTGCAAGAATACAACGTTGAATTTCCAGCATAAGAGGAGTCAAAGAAGCTAGATTGTCAAATAGGTAAGAAAGACTATCGTTGCTATCTCCATCATCGTCAGTTCTTGCATATTGTTTGGCTGTCTTTGCAATGGAAAGTAATTTTGCGATGGAAAGCAATTCTCCAGCACTTAAAGATGCACCAATCGCTAAACGTTTGAAAGCTGGTGTTAAATCAATTAGCCCAGAAAAAGAAAGATTTCCAAATTTGTAAAGACGGGAAAGGGCATCTGCTGTTTCAGATTGCCATGTTTGGATTTGGTTTAAATCAGTAGAAGGCATTAATTGCTCACATAAATGTTTACCCATAGGGGAAGCAGCACATTCTACAAGACGTTCAATTATTTTTGGATATTCTAAAATTCTTAACGCTTTTTCATTCATTTTATTCACCTTATTTTATTTCTAGTATCAATTTTGTTTTCTACACATTGAAAAATATTTGAAAAAAGAAAGACATAGTATCCCATATAAAACTATGTCAAAGAGCTGATCTTCTTTTATTATAAGTTTGAAACAGACTTTACGCAAGTATTCAAGGAAAAATCAACGAATAGGCGAAAAAGTGGGACAAGTTCTAAGGTTGAATACTGATACAATCTGTGATAATATGGTGGATAGTTATACGCTCTAGGATAAGAAAATGAAAAATACATTTCCAGAGAAAATATATGGATCCATACTGTTTTTAGAAATAGGAGAAAAGGGATGAAAATTGGAATTATAACAAATCATGCAGATAGAAGATTAGAGTCAGATTTACAAACATGGGCCATTCATAAAACACTCGATGCGTATGGTACAATGCCATATGTGATTCATTATCATCCATGGAATGGAATACAAAAGGAAGAAGTCATAACAAAAGGTCTGTTTAAGAAACAGGTTATAACGAAAGAACTGATTCAGGAGCCATCTTCTTTTATTCATACGCATGTCAACTTACTTGGGAATGCCGTCACTTTAGAAGAACTTTATAAAGAAGATTATGTACTCGACCGTTATTTTTCCATTTTAGATAAAGAGTATAATAAAACAGGCGAAGAAAATGATGCCTATCTTTTAAAGTTTGTGAAACATGGTGCCAAAAAAATGGCATATGGCTGGTATCTAGGAGGAGAGAAAGCAAAAGGAAACTTTGATGATTTTGAAAGTTTGTCCGTTCAAAAAGGTGGCGAGCATACCTTTCAAAAAGAAGTTTCCATTGTCAACGATCCGTTAATCTGGATTAAGAGAAAAGATATTGAGAGAATAAAAGATAAACTTCCAAAAACGAAGCCGTATCTCTTTGTAGATGTGGAAAGAAAAGAGGATTCAATTTGTGAGTTTGTACAAAAGGTGGCAAAAAATCAGCAATTAGAGATAAAAGATATTGAGAATGAGAGAAATGATGTCACTTATTATCTTGGAGTAGCAGCAGGAGCAACAAGAATTGTTACAGATAGTATTGTAGGCATTTTAGTGGCAATTCTATATGAAAAACCTTTTGTTTATTTAAATACTGGAAATCATAAAGATAGAATTTTATCTTTTCTAAAAAGCATGAAGCTTTTATATCATGTGGAAGAAAATTGGGAGCAAGAACCAGATGAGAAACGATTTGTGGTTCGAGAGAAAAAAGGCGTTTTAAATCGACGAATCATTGCCCTAAGAAGAAAATCTCTTTATGATTTAGAGGAAACGTTAAAGATTACAACAAATGAGCAAAAAGTAGAATGTCCAATTTCTATTAAACGTGGTGAATGTTATGGTTGTTTTGCTTGTGAATCAGTCTGTCCAGAACATGCCATTGAAATGCAAGTAGATAAAGAGGGATTTGCCTATCCAAAGGTGGATGAAAGACTTTGTACAAACTGTGGAAAATGTGAAGAGACTTGTATTCGCAAAAAGGATATGAATATTATGGAAGAAAACTACCCTCTTTTTTACGCAGTAAAAAATCGAGACATAGAGACTCGAATGAAAAGTACATCCGGTGGAGTATTTTTAGAACTTGCGAAAGAAATGATTGAAAATCAACAAGGGGTTGTAGTTGGAGCCCGTTATGATAAAAATATGTGTGTTGTCGTTGATATTGCAGATACGATGGAAGAAGCAGAGAGGTTTTGTGGTATTAAGTATTCAAAAGCCCAGCTTCAAGGTATTTTTGTACAAGTAAAACGAATGTTAGACGGTGGACGAAATATTTTATATACAGGACTTCCTTGTGAATGTGCAGGACTTCGCTCTTATTTAGGAAAAGAATATGAGAATTTATTCATTCAGGAAGTTTTTTGTCATTCTGCCCCATCTCCAGTTGTATTTCAAAAATATATGCAATATTTAGAGAAGAGATTTCACTCTAGGGTCACAAATTTTGGTTGTAGAGATAAAAGAAATGGTTGGGAAGAGAAAGAATATAGTGTGTCTATCCAATTTGAAAATGGAAAAGAATTAGTTGTAAATGGCAGAAGAAATAACTATATTCGCGCATATATGAATTCATATCTCGATCGACCTAGCTGTAGTAAATGTGCCTTTGTGAAGGAATATCGTGCAGGAGATCTTACAGTTGGTGATTTCTATGGAGTGCAAGAAATGTTACCACAGTTTTCTGATGGAAAAGGTGTTAGTATTGTTATGATTAATACAGAAAAAGGGAAAAAAATGTGGGAACAAATACAAAAGAACTTTGACATAGAACCAATTACATTGGAACAAGGTTTTCATAAAAATCATAAAAAAGCATCACCATATCGAAATGAAAGAGCAGAGCTTTTCAATCAGATTGATAAAGAGCAAATTAATGTTTTATTAGAAAGCTATAATGACTTAAAAAAATAGAAAAGGAGATAAGATGCGTTATATCAATGAATTGCGAGAAGGAGAAATGGTATCAGAAGTATACCTTTGTAAAGTAAAACAGACAGCGAGAACAAAGGCAGGAAAAAGTTACTATTCTTTGATTTTACAGGATAAAACAGGAACTTTAGATGGAAAGGTATGGGATTTAAGTTCAAGAGGTATTGAAGATTTTGATGCCATGGATTATATTTTTGTATCTGGTAGAGTAAATTGTTTTCAAGGTTCCAATCAGCTAAGTATCGAAAGAATTCGTAAGGCACAAGAAGGGGAATATATTCCAAGTGATTATGTAAAATGCACAGGAAAAGATATCGATCGTATGTATGATGATATTTTACAGATGATTAGCCGAACAAAAGATATTTATTTGAAACAATTATTAGAAAGTTTCTTTGTGAAAGATATGGCATTTCAAGAAGCATTTAAAAGACATTCTGCCGCAAAGACAGTTCATCATGGGTATTTAGGAGGCTTGTTAGAACATACAAGAGGTGTGGCTAACTTATGTGAGTTCTATTGCACCCAATATCCGATTTTAAATCGCGACTTATTAGTGACAGCAGCGTTGTTTCATGACATTGGAAAAATGGTTGAGCTTTCTCCGCTTCCTGAAAATGATTATACCGATGAAGGACAGCTTATTGGGCATATTGTAATTGGAACTATGGAATTACAAGAAAGAATTAAGACGATACCAGGATTTCCTGTTCAGCTAACAAGAGAGTTACTTCATTGTATTTTAGCGCATCATGGGGAATTAGAATTTGGATCGCCAAAAAAACCAGCATTAATCGAGGCATTAGCGTTGACTTATGCAGACAATACCGATGCAAAAATCCAGACATTTTTAGAAGAATTAGAACGTGATAAAGAAAAATCTGAGCGAGGAGAATGGATGGGATATAATCGTTTCTTCGAGTCTAATTTAAGAGCGACTTCAAAACCAAATGTAAAGTAATAAAAAACTCAAAGTTAGAAATTCAATGACATTCAGTTAATGAATCTCACATCACAGTAAAATGTGGTGTGGGATTTTTTTGCGTGTTCTTGAATGAACGATAATAAAAACAGATTCAAATTAAGTAAAATTTTACTTTTAGTTGAGATGTATAGATAAGAGTTTAAAGTAAATATTTGTGACAAATTCACAAAAAATAAGTTGAAAAAATGTTAAAAATATAAAAAATATCATTTTTATTAAATAAAAACTTGAGAATTTTACTAAAAAATGTTAATATAAGTTTACTGAAAAATATAAGGAGGAATCAATATGAGAGTAAAGAAGGTACTTGTTGCTTCGTTAGTTTTTGCTATGACGATGGCAACGACATTGACAGGATGTGGCAGTAAAGGAGGAGAAGCAGCTACTACAGCAGATGGTAAAACAAAAATTCGTTTTGCATCATGGGATACAGCAGAAGATGTCGATCGACAACAAGAATTGGTAGACAAATTTAATGCA
>JADIML010000069.1 GCA_017694765.1 Candidatus Scybalomonas excrementavium | reverse complement strand
ATATAGAAGTATTTACAAGAGATGATTGCTTTCGGGCATTAAAGTTAAGTTTATATTATATCGGAGCATCATTTGTACAGCTGGGATTGGCACTTTATTTTGCTTCTATTTTAAGTTTTAAAACAAGAGGTGGTGGAATTTTTAAAGGATTTATGTTCTTCCCATATTTAGTATGTGGAATTGCAGTTGGATTCATTTTTAAATTTTTCTATACAAGAGGTTTTGTATTAGACACTGTACTTCAATGGTGTGGATTCCAATTAGATAATTTACCATATTGGTTAAAAGATACAAGTATTAATAACGTTTCCATTGCAGCGACTTCTATTTGGCGGTATATGGGGCAAAATATGGTTTTATTTGCAGGAGCCATTATGTCAGTTGATTCTACCTTATATGAAGCAGCTGATATTGATGGGGTAAATGGTTGGCAAAAATTTCGCTATATTATTTTCCCAAGTATTAAAACAATTATCGTTTTAAATATGATTTTATCGATTACAGGTTCTTTAAGTGCATTCGAACCTCCATATGTTATTACAGGTGGTAGCTTTGGAACAGGTACTTACTTTGTTATTATGAACAAATTAGCACATGAAAGTCAAAAAGTTGGCTTGGCATCGGCTATGGCAATTGTTTTATTAATTATTATTATCATTGCAACGATTTTACAAAAAGTATTCTTTGCGTATTTCTTTGGAGAGGGAGATAAAGAAGCGATTCGTACGATTCGAAAAAGAGAAAAAGAGAGAAAAGCAAGAGAAGCGAGAATGCAGGCACAAGGAGGGAATTAGAAGATGACCATAGCAAAGTTAAAGAAAATTATTTGGATTATTTTTAAATATGCAACCTTGATTTTTGGTTCATTTGTAGCAGTTCTTCCAGTTGTTGTATGTGTTATTACGGCTTTTAAAACACCAGAAGAGTACGCATCAACGAATGTTATGACATTACCAGAAAGTTGGACCTATTTTGATAACTTTATTGAGGCATGGCAAAAAGCGAATATGGGATTAGCTTTTCGAAATTCGATTATTATTTTATTTTTTGTATTAATTGGATCGATTTTAACAGGTTCTATGCTTGCTTATATATTAAATCGTTTTAAGTTTTTTGGAAATGGAATCATTCGTAACTTATTTTTATTTGCATCCTTACTTCCAGGAATTGCGATGCAAGTATCCGTTTATCAAATTATGTATTCCCTTCATTTAATTAATAGCTTGCCGGGATACATTATTTTAATGTGTGGAACAGATGTTATTTCCATCTATATTTTCATTCAGTTCTTTGAAAATATATCAACGTCTTTGGATGAATCTGCTATTTTAGATGGATGTACCTACTTTGGAATTTTCTTTAAAATTTTATTCCCTCTTTTAAAACCAGCTATTGTAACAGTTATGATTTTAAAGGGAGTTGGTACTTATAACGAATATTATACAGCAAACTTATATTTACAAGATAAAAACCAATATGTAACAGTAGCGACTTCTTTATTTAAGTTTACAGGACCACTTGGTAATCAGTACAACTATATTTGTGCAGGGGTAATTATCACAATGCTTCCGGCATTAATTATTTTTATCCTATGTCAGAAACAAATTTATAGTGGTTTAACACAAGGAGCTGTAAAAGGATAACTAGATAACTAGAAAAATAATCAAATATAAAATCGGAGGAATTATTAGATGAGTAATGTAAAAATTATCGGACCAAAAGTAGCCAATGTACCATGGCAAGAAAGACCAGCAAATAGCAAGGAATGGATGCCAGTTTGGAGATATAGTGAAAACCCTATTATCGATCGAAATCCAGTAGAAGGTGTTGCAAGAATTTTTAATAGTGCTGTTATGCCTTATGAAGATGGATTTATCGGTGTATTTCGTGGAGAACAGACGAATGGAATTCCATATATTTATTTAGGAAGAAGTAAAGATGCGATTCATTGGGAATTTGATAAAGAAAAAATTCCATTTGTTGATGAAAATGGCGAAAGTTTTATGCCACGCTATGCGTATGATCCACGACTTGTAAAGGTAGAAGATACGTATTATATCATTTGGTGTCAAGATTTTTATGGAGCAGCGATTGGAATGGCAAAAACAACAGATTTTAAAACATTTGTACGTGTTGAAAATCCATTTCTTCCATTTAATAGAAATGCTGTTTTATTCCCAAGAAAAATCAATGGAAACTTTATGATGCTTTCAAGACCAAGTGATAGTGGTCATACACCATTTGGAGATATTTTCTTATCCGAAAGTCCAGATCTTGTATATTGGGGAAAACATCGCCATGTTATGGGCAAAGGTAATGAATGGTGGGAATCTTTAAAAATTGGTGGAGGAGCTGCTCCAATTGAAACAACGGAAGGCTGGCTCTTATTCTATCACGGAGTAAGTGGAACTTGTAATGGATATGTTTATAGTATCGGTGGAGCTATTTTAGATATTGATAATCCATCTATCGTAAAATATCGTTGTGAAAACTTCTTATTAACACCAGAAGAATGGTATGAAGAAAGAGGATTTGTTCCAAATGTCGCTTTCCCATGTGCAACGATTCACGATTCTGAATCTGGAAAAATTGCGATTTACTATGGAGCAGCTGACTCTTATGTAGGACTTGCGTTTACAGAAGTAAATGAAGTTGTTACTTATATTAAAAAACATAGTGTCGTAACAGAAACAGACACAGAAATTGGAAGACGTTAATAAAAAAACAAGTAAGGGAGATGGATCGAAGTTGGATAGAAACATTCAAACGAAACAATTCGTATCAGAAGTCAAATCTCATTTACAAAAAGCCCTTATCCCATTTTGGGAGGGGCTTAAAGATGAAGAGTATGGTGGATATTATGGCTATATGGACTATAATCTTTGCGTAAAACAAAAAGCAGAAAAAGGCTGTATTTTAAATAGTCGAATTTTATGGTTCTTTTCTAATGCGTATGCATTATTAGGAGAACAACATTTACTTGATCATGCCAAACATGCCTATTCCTTTTTAAAGGAATATTGTCTTGATAAAACCTATGGTGGCGTTTACTGGTCATTACATTATGATGGTTCTGTTCTAGATGGAACAAAGCATACATATAACCAAGCATTTGCAATTTATGCACTTTCTTCTTATTATGATGTATCAAAGGATGAAGAAGCGTTAAACATTGCACATAGTTTATATGAACTAATTGAAAGTAAGTGTAAGGATGAAGAAGGGTATTTAGAAGCCTTTACCGTAGATTTTCAACCAGAATCCAATGAGAAGCTATCAGAAAATGGCGTATTAGCAGAGAAAACAATGAATACATTACTCCATGTTTTTGAAGCCTATACCGAGTTATATCGTGTGGCGAAAGAAGAGAGAGTAAAAGAAAAGCTTCATGTTATGATAGACATTTTCTTACATAAAGTATATAACAAAGAACTTGGAAGACAAGAAGTATTTTTTGATGAACACTGGAATTCTTTGATTGACTTATATTCTTACGGACATGACATTGAAACTTCTTGGTTGCTCGATCGAGGGGCAGAAGTGCTAGAAGAGGAAGGAGTCATAAAAACAATCGGAGAGGTTACAAGTATTATCGCTAACAATATTTATGAAAGAGCCTATAAAGAACATTCTCTTATGAATGAAGCGGAACATGGAGTTGTGGATGAAACAAGAGTTTGGTGGGTACAGGCAGAAACGGTAGTTGGATTTTTAAATGAATGGGAAAAACATCACGAAGAACAATTTTATGAAGGTACACTTCATGTATGGCAATATATTAAAGATAATATGATCGATAAGCGACAAGGTTCTGAATGGTACTGGGCATTAGATAAAGAACATAAACCAATAGAAAAACCAATTGTAGAACCTTGGAAATGTCCGTATCATAACGGACGAATGTGTATAGAAGTAATTAGGAGGCTTGGTCAAAAATGATACATAAACAATATTATGTGGAGCTTGAAAAACAAGAAAAGCTTTTAAGAAGAAAAAATGAAAAGACAGATTTTTATAATGGGATTTATACACGTTATAAAAATCCAGTATTAACAAGAGAACATGCTCCACTTCATTGGAGATATGATTTGAATGAGGAGACAAATCCGTACTTTATGGAACGTCTTGGTATCAATGCGGTGATGAATTCAGGGGCGATTGAATTAGATGGAAAATATTACCTCGTAGCTCGTGTAGAAGGAAATGATCGAAAGTCATTTTTTGCTGTGGCAGAAAGTGAGAATGGAATCGATGGTTTTCGTTTTTGGGATTATCCAGTTGTCCTTCCAGATACATGTGAAGAGGAAACCAATGTATATGATATGCGATTGACAAAGCATGAAGATGGATGGATTTATGGAGTTTTTTGTTCAGAGAGTAAGGATAAAGAAAATCCAGATTTATCAGCTGCAGTAGCAGAAGCTGGTATCGTTCGAACAAAAGATTTAAAGACATGGGAACGACTTGATAACTTAAAAACACTTCGTTCTCCACAACAAAGAAATGTAGTGCTTCACCCAGAATTTGTCAATGGGAAATATGCTTTTTATACAAGACCAATGGATGGATTCATTGAAACTGGAAGTGGTGGAGGAATTGGATTTGGACTTTGTGATGATATTGAACATGCAGTGATTGACGAAGAAACGATTATTAGTCGACGTGTGTATCATACACTTACAGAGGCAAAAAATGGAGCAGGTGCTGTTCCGTTTAAAGGGAAAAAAGGTTGGATTCATATCGCCCATGGAGTGAGAAATACAGCAGCAGGACTTCGTTATGTATTATATGCTTTTGCTACTGATTTTGAAGAACCAACAAAAGTAATTGCAGAACCATCTGGTGTGTTTTTAGTTCCACTTGGAAGAGAAAGAGTTGGTGATGTATCCAATGTTGTATTTACGAATGGAGCTATTGCAAAAGAAAATGGAGAGGTCTATATTTATTACGCTTCTAGTGATACAAGAATGCACGTTGCTACAACAACCATTGATCAACTAGAAGATTATTTATTCCATACACCAAAAGATCCATTACGTTCACCAGATTGTGTCAAACAAAGATGCGAGCTTATCAATAGAAATTTAGAACTATTAAAACAAGATAAATAGATCGTTCAGAAGAGAGGGAATGGGACATGAGAATTGAGCTTGATGATAAAAGACTACAATATATAGGAAGAATTGATCGTACAAATCCCAAAAATCCAGAGTTTATTTTTCCATCCACTTCTCTTACCTTTCGCTTCATTGGAAAGTCTGCTACTTTAACAGTAGAAAATAGACGAGGTTGTTGGGATAATTATGTCGGTGCCATTGTCGATGGAGAACAAAAGACATTTCAGTTAAACAATCAGGGAGCGACAACGCTATCTCTAGTAGAGGGAGAGGAGAAAGAGCATACAATTTTATTTTTTAAAAGAATGGATAGCTGTCATGAACTTGTGTTAAAAGAGCTTATATTATCAGAAGGCAGCCAGTTATTATCTCCACCAGAAAAACCACATAGAAAAATAGAAGTATATGGGGATTCAGTATCAGCAGGAGAAGTATCAGAAGCAGAAGAATATCGAGGAAAAGTCGATCCAGACCATCAAGGAGAGTATTCCAATAGTTGGTACTCCTATGCTTGGATTGCAGCAAGAAAATTACATGCGCAAATTCATAATATTGCACAAGGTGGGATTGCTCTGCTTGATCAAACTGGATGGTTTGCAGCTCCTGATTATGTTGGTATGGAACAAATATGGGATTGTGTGCATTATCATCCAGAACTTCATGAAAAGACGAAATGGGATTTCAAACAATATACACCACATGTCGTTATTGTGGCTATTGGACAAAATGATAACCATCCAGAGGATTATATGAAACAGGATATGGAAGGAGAAAAGGCTCGTATTTGGAGAGAGCATTATAAGAAATGGGTGAAACAAATACGAGCTACGTATCCAAAAGCTGTGATTTTATTAACAACAACTATTTTATGTCATGATAAAAACTGGGATGAATCCATTCATCGGGTTTGGAAAGAATTAAAAGATGATAGAATTTTTCATTTCTTATATTCTAAAAATGGTTGTGGTACACCAGGGCATATTCGAGCTTCAGAAGCAGAAGAAATGGCAGAGGAGTTAGTTGAATTTTTAGAAACTTTAGATAACAAGATTTCCATTTGGGATGAAGGAGAAGATGAAAGAAAGAGTTGAAAATAAGAGGAGTATGGAAATGGACACAAACTTAGGACGACTAAAGCAGTGTATGCTTCGTGGAGAGCAAAAAGAGGAACTGACAATTGGCTTTTTTGGTGGTTCCATTACACAGGGAAGTCTTGCGACCAAAGAAGAACATACCTATGCGTATCGGACATATCAGTGGTGGAAAGACACCTTTCAAGAAGCTACGATTCATTATGTAAACGGTGGAATTGGTGGAACGAGTTCTCATTTTGGAGTTGCAAGAGTGGAAGAAGATTTATTGATTTATCAACCCGATCTTGTCATACTTGATTTTAG
>JADIML010000068.1 GCA_017694765.1 Candidatus Scybalomonas excrementavium | reverse complement strand
TGATCGTACTTGATTGCTTGTTCCAATCTTTGGAATTTATGGGAATTCCCCAATCTATTGCTTCTGCCATTCCATCGACATTCCAGTGAATATTAGAAATGTTACGGTATCCAATTAATCTAGCAGTAATTGGATCACTTGGCATTTCAAAGACTTCTTTTGTTGTTCCACTTTGTAAAATAACTCCATTTTTCATCGTCATAACTTCATCACAAAGACGATAAATCTCCATTCTATCATGGGAAACCATTAAAACTGTTTTTTGATATTTTCTAAGAATTTCTTTTATTTGTACTTGTAATTGTTCTTTTAAACAAGAATCTAATGCTGAAAATGGTTCGTCTAATAGCATAACTTCTGGATCATAAGCAAGAAGTCTAGCCAAAGCGACCCGTTGCTGTTGCCCTCCAGATAGCCGATTCGGATACTGTTTTTCTAATCCATCCAAACGAAACATATGAATGATTTCTTTTATTCTTTCCTGTTTTTCTCTTTTACTCCCTTGAAGTCCTACCATAATATTTTGTTCTACTGTCATATTGGGAAATAATGCGTAGTTTTGGAATAAATATCCAACTCTTCTCTCTTGTGGTGATAGATTAATCTTTTGCTTGGAATCAAATAACACTTTATTATTTAATACAATACGTCCTTCATCTGGAGTGATTAAACCTGCAATGGCTTTTAGCGTCATACTTTTCCCGCAACCAGATGCCCCTAAAATTCCTCTTACTCCATCTTTAGAATCAAACTCAACTTGTAAGGTAAAGTTTTTTAATTTCTTTTTGATATTGACTTCTAGGTTCACAGATTAATTCCCTCCTTTTTTCTTATCCATCCATGAGGTAATATTCATAAGAGCTACAATAAAAAATGATAATACTATAATAATTCCTACATAACCGTATGCTTCTTCCATATGTCCCGCTGCTACTTTTGAGTAAATGGCAAGTGGTAGTGTTCTTGTTTTTCCAATCATATTACCTGCAATCATTGCAGTAGCTCCAAATTCTCCAAGACCTCTTGCAAAAGCTAAAATTCCTCCTGATATAAGCCCTGGAAGAGACAGTGGTAACTGAATTTTCCAAAATATATTCCACTCTGACATACCAAGCGTTCTTGCTGCCTCTAAAATCGTTGGTTCTACTTGCTCAAAAGCTCCTCGTGCAGATCGATACATTAACGGGAATGAAATAACAACAGCAGCTAATACGGTAGCTCCCCATGAAAATGCAATTTTTATTCCAAAGTATTCAAAAAAAAACTTTCCAATTGGACGTTTTATTCCAAACATATATAATAAGAAAAATCCGACTACAGTCGGTGGTAAAACAAGAGGTAATGTGAATAGACCGTCTAATAAAATTTTAACACTCTGTCTTTTCAAGGAAATGACAAGTTGTGCAAAACCAATTCCAAGAAAAAATGTTAAAAAAATTGAAAGTGTTGCCGTTTTCATTGATATGAGAATTGGTGACATATCCATGAGCTCTCCTCCTTTTCTCACGTTCATAGGCGGCCTCAACATCATAAATGTGAATGCCTCCCATTCAAATAGATTACTTATCTTCTAGTGGTGTAAATCCATATTCTTTTAAAATTTCACTTGCTTCTTTCGACTGTAAAAATTCTACAAATTTCTTTGCCATATCTGCATGTTGGCTATTTTTTAATGTACTAACTGGATAAATAACTGGAGTTTCTAAACTATTTTCTGGTGCATATGCGATCACTTTTACTTGATTTGTTGTAGCTGCATCCGTTGCATAAACGATCCCAACATCGGCACTTCCTTCTGCTACCCAGTTTAATACTTCTGTTACATTCATTCCAAAACTCACTCTATCTTGTATTTCATCCCAAAGAGAAAGACTTGTAAGTGCTTCTTTTGCATACTGTCCCACTGGCACACTTTCTGGATCGCCAAGTGCAATCGTTGTCCCTTTTGTAATATCTTCAAAACTCTTCCTATCACTTGCTGAATCAGTTGGTACAATTAAAACTAATTTATTTTCTAAAAGAGAAACCGTATGATTCTCATTGATATATCCTTCTTCTGATAAAGCGTCCATCTGTGTTGTAGCTGCTGAGAAAAATACATCTGCGTTGAGTCCCTCTTCAATTTGTGTCTGTAACTTTCCTGAACTATCATAGGTTCCCATCACTTTTACTCCTGTATTTTCTTCTTCAAATAAAGGAATTAATTTTTCTTCCATAGAATATTCTAGACTAGCTGCTGCTGCAACTAATAGAGTTGTTTCTTCTTTATTATCTCCCTGTTGTACTTCTGACTTTGTTGTTGATTCTGTCGTCGTAGATGCTGTTTGGTTACTGCATCCTCCTGTCATCATCATTGCTCCTGCTAGTAATAGTGTCATACATACTTTTTGAATTCTCATCGTATTCTTCCTTCCCATCTTTATATTTTATGCGTATGAGAAACTCTCAATAGATGTTTCTCATCATTTGTTTATCAATATGTAGTATATCGGCTGTCTCTTATACACATCTCCG
>JADIML010000067.1 GCA_017694765.1 Candidatus Scybalomonas excrementavium | reverse complement strand
TCCCATAAGTTTCCCATCCTTTCTTCTGTTCTTTCTTTTTTATTTTTTCTATACCATAACACTTTCTTCTGTCTGTTCATCAAGATTTGAAATAATAACCGCTACTAAAATAATGGCACAGCCAATTACCATGCGAAGAGTAATCATTTCATGTAAAATGAGAATGGAAAACAAGGTTCCAAATACAGACTCCATTGATAAAATAATTGCTGCCTTTGTCTCATCCACATGTTTTTGACACGCTGTTTGTAATAAATAACAAATGGTTGTACTTACCACACCTAAATATAAAACGCTCAGCCAGCCTTTTGTTGTCGCTTCTAAATGATATTGTCCTGTTACAAACATAAAGAACATAGAAAGCACAAAGGACGTACACATCTGAATAAAATTTAATACGGTTGCACGATACTGTTTTACAAAAAGACCTGTAAAAAAGATTTGGAATGCAAATCCTAAAGCGCAAATCAGCGTTAAGAAATCTCCAAGGCCCAAGGAAAAATCAGCATTTAATGACAATATCCCGACTCCGATCACTGCCATAATCGCCCCAATCATTCCTTTTTTACTCACTTTTTTATGAAGGAAAAGAAAGGCAATAAATGGAACCATAACAACATTCAATGCCGTAATAAATGCATTTTTTGATGGCGTTGTATACTGTAATCCAATGATTTGTAGGGCAAATGCGATGAACAAAGCAATCCCCATGCAAATTCCTGCCATAATCTCTTTTCGCTTCATTCCTTTTAAGTCTTTGATACTAATGAGTCCCATCAATACCGTTCCTAAAAAGAATCGAATCGCCATAATCTGAAACGGCGTAAGACTTTCCAGTGCCATATCGCTGGCAACAAAGCCTCCTCCCCAAATAATGGTTACTAATATAAGTCCAGCAATTGCCAGATAATTGGTCATATTGTTCCTCCTAATTCATTATGAAAGATTCATAAGTTGATTGTTTACTTTTACTTGAATGGAACCACCCTCTAATACAGTAACAGTTACCTGATTGTTTGTATCAATCGTTATCTCTAACCAAGCATCACTATAATGAATTCGAAATGTTAGCTTAGACCATTCTTTTGGCATATTTGGTGCAATTTTTAAAATTCCATCTTTATCAATAGAAACACCTGCAAAACCAAATACGACCGTCTGCCATACACCTCCTGCATTTGCCGCATGAATTCCTTCTCTTGTATTCTTTTGAAGGTTTAATAAATCAATAAAGGCTGCTCTTCTTAAATAACGATAGGCTTTTGAATCATCGCCTGTTTTTAATCCCATAATAGAATAAATACTTGGACTTAAAGAAGAACCATGAAGCGTACGTTTTTCATAGTACTCATAATTTAATTTCGTTGTTTCTTCGTCAAATTCTTCTCCCATTAAATGAAGAAGCATCACAACATCCGCCTGTTTGATGATCTGGGTTAGGCTTGTCTTTGTCTCTTTTAAAGCCTCAGGGCGAATTGGCCAGTCATTTTCATCATATTTTTCAATGAAAACTTCTTTTAAATCAAAATATCCTTCAAACTGCTCCAATAGCTTCGTTCCTTCTTTTCTTGGTAAATAAATTTTACTTTGAATTTCTCTCCATAAAGCAATCTCTTCTTCTGTAATAGAAAGTTGTTTTTGTAAACGATTTAAGACTTCACTATAATCGCTCTTTAATTGTTCAATTAAAGATAGCACATAACGAAGATTCCAACGAGCAAGATAATTGGTATAAAGATTATTGTTAACAGGTTCATGCCATTCATCAGGGCCTGTCACTTGACGGATCTCATAGCGATTTTTTTCTTCTATGTATTCACAACGGCTCGCCCAAAATCTCGCTGTTTCCATTAAGATTTCTGCTCCTTTATTGAGTAAAAATTGTCGATCGCCTGTAATCTTTACATAATCATAAATTCCATAAGCGACTGCTGCTGTCACATGATGTTCATATACCGCTACATAACAGCGATAACACGTTCCATCTGGTTCAATGGTCCAGTCTGGACACTGTTCTGTTCCATCATCCGCAGATTCCCAAGGGTATTGTGCTCCTAAATATCCATTTTTCTTTGCATTTTCTCTTGCTGCATTTAATAAATGATAGCGATAACTTTCTAGATTTTTTGCAGTCTTTGGAAATACATAAGCAAAGAATGGAAGCATGAAAAGCTCCGTATCCCAAAAGGCGTGTCCACCATATTCTTCTCCATGAAGTAATTTTGCGCCTACATTCACACGATTATCGTTTTCATTCCCTGTACTCATTAAGTGGAAAATATTAAATCGAATGGCACGATCTAAGTCAAAATCACCTTCAATACGAATATCCGCCTGCTCCCACATTTTTGCATAAACATCCATATGGGCTTTTACTTCTTCTTCCAATCCTATTTGTTCAAAGCTTTCTATTTCCTCTTTCACCTTATCATGAATAGAAAAATGAGGAACTTCTCTTTCGGTGTAGACACTTGCATATTTCACAAGTTCTAAAGACTTCCCTTCCTCTACATCAAAATCAACAAACTCAATTGCCTGTTCTCCAAATGCCCCAAATTGATGCACTTTATTGACTACTTGTCCGTCATAATATCCTTTTAGAGTACAGCCAACTCCTACATGAAGATGGTTATCTCTTGTAGCGACTTCCATATAAACTCCGTTATCAGAAAGTTTTTCATTGGCAACGAGATACGTATGCTTTACTTTAAACCGTGGTGCGTCTAAGAAATTGACAATGGTTCCATCAATCATATTCTCCACTTCTAAAATACCGCTATAATTAAGGGGTGTCACCCATACTTTAATTCCCATGCGATGAACGTTAGCACGGCTGACAAAACGGATTCCTTCAATTAAAGTCTCTCTTCCTTTTTTATCACGAAGTAAATATCTCTTTGCTAAAAGAGCGTGTTTCATATCTAATACTCGTGAAAATTCTAAAATTTCACAGTTTTCGATTCCGATTAACTCTTTTTCTACGTAAAGTTTCAACCCGATCCAGTTTGGAAGAGTCGCTAATTCTCGCATAAATGTTTCAGATTTATCAAACACTCCATTCACATAGACATAAGGAAGACTTTTCTTTGTTCCTTCTTCATAACTGCCACGAACGCCTAAATATCCATTGGTAAGACAAAAAAGACTTTCATTTGCAAGATTTTCCTCTTCCTCATAGTTATCTTGCACAATCAAAAAATCATCGGTGCTTAAAAACGGTTGTAATGTTTTTGAAAATCGTTCCTTAATCATTATTTCGCTCTCCCTTTCTTTAGTCAAGATATTGTTTTCTTGCCTGCTCGATCTCCATACCATTTTTTACTACTTCTAGTGTAAAGGACATAGAGAAGTCTTGGCGTTTTACTTTAAATTGTTCCAACTGCTCTTCTCCACAACTATTGCTTCCAAGTCCAGAATGAGCGTAGTCTAAATGAATGATCACCTGATCCGCCTTTTCTACTTGCCATGGGTGGTTTGCCTTTTCCAAACTTTCATCAGTATAATTGGCTAAGTTTAACCCAAGTGGTTGTTTCATAGTACAAAGAAGTGTATGTTCTCCATCCCCAATGCCAAACCATCTTACGTCTTCTCGATGACCATTTTCTTGTGGATATACATAGTTGGTTCCCATATCGTCTACGGTGCTTCGATAAATGCCCATCAGGCAAGCCTCTTTACTATCTGGATAATTTTCCCCTTCTCCTCTTCCATACCAAATGGTATTTTGAAGAGATTGATCGGCTTTCATGATAACACCAATTCTTGGTAAAAATTCTGGTTCTAATTTTCCATTTTGTACTTCTTTTCCTGTCAATTCTACTTTTACTTGTCCACAAGCATAAACCGTATAGACA
>JADIML010000066.1 GCA_017694765.1 Candidatus Scybalomonas excrementavium | reverse complement strand
TGGAGAATGATGATTTATCCGTTCGTATTACCCATGGTTTAAGAGGGGTTCTTACAAATGATATTGTATTTCCAGTTCAAATGGAAATTACAAATAAAGGAAAAGATTTTAATGGAACAGCAATTGTAACGGTTCCAGATAGACAGCAAAAAAAAGGAATCTCTTACGAACAAGATATTTTTGTGAAAGCGGGAGAGAAACAAAATGTTTCCATTCAAGTTCCTAAAAATATGAATTTTGGAAGATTAAAAGTATCGTTAAAACAAGGTGAAAAAGAAGTATTACAAAAGAATATAAAAGTTCATACACTTTATGAAGATGATAGTGAGTTTGATAAAGTTTTAATTGGAATTTTATCAAAAAAGCCAGAAATGCTTGAATATTTTAATCAATTAAGTTTTAATAGTGTATATAATAGTGCTATAAAAACATCAAATTATTATTTAGAAACTTTCCCAGAAGATATCGAGACATTCAATATGTTTTCTTTTCTTATTATTGATCAGTTTCCAACAACAAAATTGTCTAAAAAGCAACAAAGTATACTAAAAACATGGATCCAAAATGGAGGCGTTCTTATTTTAAGTGCTGGAGGAGAAAGTCAAGAAGTCTTAAATGGATTTGATAAGGAATATTTTCAGTATCAAGTGGGAGAAACAAAGAAGGTTCCATTTGTCTTTAAAGCTGATACTAGTACGAAAAGTATTCTGGTAGAAAGTACAAAGTTCCAAGTAGAAGGAGCGACTTTATTAGATAGTTTTGGAAAAGGAATCGAAGTGTGGAACTTGGAGAAAGGCAAGGGAAACATTGTCATAACAAGTTGTATGCTTGGAAATCCTTCCTTTATGGAATGGAGTGGAAAGCAAGACTTTGCGACTACTTTTATTAAAAAGACAATGAGCCAGTCATTAAAGGAACAGTTAAAGGAAAGAAATGCGATAGAGAATTATAACTATAGTATAGAAAAAATTCTTTCTTCGAATCATTCGGTAAAAATACCAAAAACAAGTTTCTATATTATTCTATTTATTTTGTATATCTTATTCATTGGGCCAATCTCTTATTTTTTCTTAAAGAAACGAGATAAAAGAGAATGGATTTGGGTAGTTATTCCAATGATAGCATTCATTTTTTATTTTGTTGTATTTTCTATGAATAAGGGTTCTAAAATAGTAACTCCAATAGGAAACTCTGTGACAATGATCGATAGTAGCTCTGAAAATTGGAAGGAGAAAATTTATATTTCCCTTATGAATCCAAAAAGAAAGCCTTATACAGTCACCTTGAAGAAATTGTGTCAATCTGTTGTTCCATTATCAACTTCCTATAATGATTGGATAGATGACAATGCTTATAATCTAGATGTAGTGCGATATTCTATGAAAAAACAAGAAGAGCAAACGATGGTAACATTCCATGATAAAGAAGCCTTTGTAAGTAATATGTTTGCCATGGAAGCACAAGAAAAAAAACAAAAAAGTGGTTTTCATAAAAACTTAACAATAACGAAAGAAGGGATTTCTGGAACAGTTACTAATGAAACTGGATATCCGATTTCAGAAGCAGGTGTTTTTTATAATGGAATGTATGTTTATTTAGGGGATTTAAAAGTAGGTCAGACAGTTTCCATTGATAGCAATACAACAGAGCTTGTAGCGAGCAAATATTCCGATATTATGGCAAATATGTTTGTGGATCATATGGATATAGATACACGAGAAATGCGTGCGAAGCGATATCAATTTCAAGAAACTTATCGATTTTTAGTAAGCTATCTAGAAGATTTGAAAACGAAAGAAGGATGTGTTTTTGGTATTGTAGAACAGTATGATAACGATTATATAGAAGATGATTTTGTAGTAGAAAATGGAAGCGCTGTTTTTTATGATATCTTTGAGCAGAACATGCAAGATAACACAGAATATTATGTGTCTAATATTTTAGAAAATATGGTTTTTGCGAAAAATGGAGAGATCAGTACTTATTACAATGAGTTATATGGAGAAAGTGATGAAGTAGAATTTGAATTTGATAATGCTTATAACATTCAGAGGCTTTTTTGTTCTAATTTAACTACAGAAGAACCATATAAAGAGAATGGACTCGCTATTTATGCTTGGAATTATGAGGAAAAAGCATATGAACAAATTTTTGAGCATAAGAAAGAGCTAGAACAAGCCGATCTATCACAATATATCGTAAATCATAGATTGCGTTTGAAGTTTGTATGTAGTAGTGGTAGTTCGTTACTTCCGATTATTTCTGTTACAGGAGGTGAGAAAGTTGTTAGAAATTAATCAGTTATGTAAATATTATGGAGATTTTCTTGCCATTGATCATCTCAATTTATCGATACAAAGAGGCGAGATTTTTGGATTTGTTGGTCCAAATGGTGCAGGTAAGACAACGACAATGAAAATTATGGCAGGTTTATTAAAGGCAAGTAGTGGAACTGTCTATATGGATGGCGTTGAGATTGGAAAGTCTCCGAAACTTTTCCAAAGAAAAATTGGATATATGCCAGATTTTTTTGGAGTTTATGATAATCTAAAAGTATTAGAGTATATGGAGTTTTTTGCTTCTATGTATGGAATCATTGGAAAGCAAGCGAAAGATATTTCAAGAGAATTGTTAGAGTTAGTTAATTTACTAGAGAAGGAAAATAGCTATGTCGATGGATTATCTCGTGGTATGAAACAACGACTTTGTCTTGCGAGAGCTATGATTCACAATCCAGAGCTTTTAATACTCGATGAACCTGCTTCTGGCCTTGATCCAAAAGCTAGATTTGAAATGAAGGAGTTATTAAAGAAGTTAAAAGAGCGTGAAAAAACAGTTATTATTAGTTCCCATATTCTTCCAGAGTTAGCACAACTTTGTACAACAATTGGAGTCATGCAACATGGGAAAATATTACTACATGGAGAAATCGAAGAGATTTTAGAGAAAGCAAATACAAGTCGACCATTAAAAATTCAAATTTATTCCGAACAATCAAAAGCAATTCAAGTATTAAAGAAGGATCCAAATGTAGAAAGTATCTCGATTATAGGTGCTTGTTTGAAAGTGAATTTTAAAGGAAAAGAAGAAGATGAGGTAAAATTATTGCGAAGTATGATTGAAGCAGGAGTTGAAGTTTCTAGTTTCTTGAGAGAAAAAGGAGATTTAGAGCATCTATTCATGGAATTAACTGAGGAAGGAGGAGAAGAACATGCAGATGAATCCCATTTTAAGAAATGAATTAAAATTACATGCAAGAACAGTTCGATTACCAATTATTTTAGTGATTTATAATTTAGTTTTATCTTGTGTGGCAGTATTATTTATGGCAAGTATTCAAAATCAGTATCAATCAGGATATCCAATTCAATATGATGAGTTAATGGAAATATTTACAATTCTTGGATGGATTCAATGTGTACTTGTTTGCTTTATGGTGCCGATTTTAACAGCTAGTGCCATTGCGGGAGAACGTGAAAAGCAGACATTGGATATTATGCTGACAACGTCTATTAGTCCTTTTTCTATTATATTAGGAAAACTCGTTGCTGCTATGTGCACCGTATGTATTTTAGTTTTATCAAGTGTTCCGATTTTATCCATATCCTTTTTATTTGGAGGGATGAGTTGGAAAGATATGATAGCATTTCTTTTTGTTGTCATAGCCATTGGAGTATTTGTAGGAAGTATTGGACTTTTCTTTTCTAGCTTAGTGAAAAAAACGCCAGTAGCAATTGTATTAACTTTTTTAGTATTGGGCATTGTTATTATTGGAACTGTTGCTTTCTTTCCAATTGCCAATGCGATTTATGAGACGATTACGTATGACAGAATAGAAGGCACTATGAAAAGTTTAGAGTTCGGTTGGGCTAGTCTACTTATGATAGTAAATCCAGTTGTTTTATTCCTTGATTTTATGGAAAAAAGTTCTGGAAGAATAGGAGTTGCGAATTATTTCAATAGTTGGTTTGGAGTTGCTAGTTCTAGCGATATCTATACTTTTGCAGAGCATTGGTGGATTGTTGTTAGCTTATTGATACAAATTGGATTAGCATTGTTATTCTTAATGGGCGCAGCTTTTTTCATTAATCCTTTGAAAGGGAAAAAAAGGAAAAAATAAGGAGCAATAAGAAAAGAAATACCGTGTTATAAAGTTGTAAGGGAAAAGGAATAAATTTTTAAAAATATCATATAGTAATACAATAGTAAATAAAAAGGAGTGACCATATTTTATATGATTAAAATTTCCTTACAACTGAAAAAATACTGGAAAATAAAGTATCATATTTTAGTATTTATCATGGTGATAGTTGCTTGTATTCTTATTATTATGGAATTTCAATTGACTAATATTCAAACAAAAGATGCAGTTCCTGTTATGGTAAGACGATCTAGTGGTAGACCAAATCAAGAATCCATAGGAACTGTATATCAATTAAAAAGTTCAGAGGTTATCAAAAAGAAAAAGAAGACAAGCATTCCATATAAAAAGCAAGTAGTATCTAATGAGGTAGATAATCAAATAAAGGTTACCAAAAAAGAATATAAAATTTTAACACGAATTGTTGAAGCAGAGATGACGGGTGGAGATATAAAAAGCAAAAGACTTGTAGCAAATGTGATTCTCAATCGTGTAAAGGATAGTAGTTTTCCTGATACAATTGAAGAAGTTGTATTTCAAAAAACTGGGAATACATTCCAATTTTCTCCAGTGTTCGATGGTCGCTATTACTCTGTTACAATTACAAAAGAAACAAAAAAAGCAGTGAATCAGGCATTAGAAGGAAAAGATAATTCCAAAGGTGCTCTTTATTTTGCAAATAGAAGTTATTCAAGTCCAAGTAATATGGCATGGTTTGATAAGCATCTAAAATATCTCTTTTCCTATGGAGGTCATGAATATTTTACAGAGTGGAAGTAATTCATTTTTAAATATTTTATTACTATCCCTTATAAAAAGCCCCTACAAAAACATGAAGCGCATTGTTTTTGTGGGGGTTTTTGATGTATTATGAAATATGGATATTGGATAAAATTGGTAGAGGATTTAAAATTAGAAAGAGGTGCATATGAAAGAGATTTTAAGAAAACAAGGCGAGCCGATAGTTATGAGACTTGAATATGACATTTTAAAGAAGTTAAACGAAGAGGAATTAAAAGGAGGAGAGGATTCCTTTTTATTTCCAAAAGTAAAAAGTTATAGAGAAGAAAATGGAGTTGGGATTGTAGAAATGGAATATATTGACGGTGTTACACTCAATCAAATTTCTTATGCATCGAAAAAACAATGGGTTTTATGGATGCAAGAAGTAGCAAAGGGGCTTGTTTGTTTGCATAGTTTACGACCGGCAGTTCTTTGGTGTGACTGTAAACCAGAAAATTTAATTGTAGATAAACAAAAACAAATTCATTTGATTGATTTTAACCGAGGGTGTTATTTAATAAAAGGAATACCAAAAGAAATATATGGAACAAAGATGTACGCAGCTCCTGAACAAATACAAGGAAACTTGTTAGATGAGAGAACTGATATTTATGGGTTTGGAGCTACCTTTTTATCAATGCCACTTCCATGGAACTGGTTTTCGCTCAAAAGAATTTTAAAGAAATGTGTAGAGCCAAGAAAAGAAAACCGTTTTCAAACAGCTAGTGAGCTACTTTATGAATTAAGAAAACTTAGAGTTTTTTAGAGCAAGTTTTCAATTTTTATCATAGATTTTTAAAAGGGAAAGAAGGAAAAAGAGTATGTAGTCTTTCAAAAGAGAATGGGGGATTTAGTTGACGGTATATAGATTCCGTGATATATTTTTAGAAGATTATAGCGTGTCTAGAAAGTGAAGGAGGAACGATATGGCGATTGATACGAAGGCAGTGGAAGAGCATATTCGAGGTCTTTTACTCGCGTTAGGTGATGATCCTGACCGTGAAGGATTAAAAGAAACACCAAAACGTGTAGCAAAGATGTATGAAGAAGTGCTAGAAGGAATGAATTATACAAACCATGAGATTGCACAAATGTTTTGTAAAACCTTTGAACAAGAAGTTGCTCTAGAGGGACAAGATATGGTGTTAGTGAAAGATATTACGATTTTTAGTTATTGTGAACATCATTTAGCACTGATGTATGATATGAAAGTATCGATTGCCTATTTGCCAAAAGGAAGAGTACTAGGATTAAGTAAGTTAGCTCGCATTGCCGATATGGTAGCAAAGAGATTGCAGTTACAAGAAAGAATTGGCAGTGACATTGCACAAGTCTTAACAGAAGCGATAGGCTGTGAGGATGTGGCTGTTATTATAAAAGGAACCCATAGCTGTATGAGTGCAAGAGGTATTAAAAAATCAGAGGCAACAACCGTAACGACAACATTTCGTGGAAAGTTTGAAACCGATGAAGGATTAAAAAATCGGTTATACATGATGTTATCTCAATAAAAGAAGCAAGTTACAGATGAGGAAAAGAACCAATGCAAGAGAAGTTAGGTAAGAAGATAATTGGAATTATGGCAGTAGTTTGTGTCGTTTCTCTTATTATGATTGGAGTGCTTAGTGTAAAATTATTAGAAGCAAAAAAAGAGCCAACGGTAACAACTTCTGTTATTACAGCACAACTAAAAAATATGAGTGATCTTACAACGAGCCAGTTGCAATATCGTGGAATTGTGCGCTATGAAGAAGGAAATATTGTATTTATTAATAAAAAAAGTTACACAATGCTTTATGAGGCAAAGGTAAAGGCTGGAATTGATATGTCGAAAATATCCGTGGAAGCCAATAAGAAGAAAATACAAGTAACACTTCCAAAGGCAACGATACAAGATACGGTGATAGATTCTGACACTCTTGAATTTTATGATGAAAAAAATAGTTTGTTCAATTGGGAAGAAAAACAAGATACAGTAAATGCTCTTCAATTAGCAAAAGAAGATGCAAAGAGCCGAATTGACGATACGAAATTGTTAGAACAAGCACAAAGCCAAGCAAAGCTCTTAATTGAAAGTCTATTTCTCCCTTTGACACAAGAAGGATATGAATTAGAGATACAAGTACAAAATCAATAAAGAAACAGTAGAAATGTATCGAGTACCAGAAAGAAAGGAATATGCACAAGAAGATATGCGTACAAAAGTGAGAGTATGGCAGAAATAAAAACAAATGTAATGCGAATATTAGATAAGAAAAAAATACCTTATAAAACCTATACGTATGAGACTGGTGATAGCATTGATGGAGTATCCGTTGCTCATAAATTAAATCAGCCACTGGAACAAGTGTTTAAAACATTGGTAACAAAAGGAAAGAGCAATCAATATTTTGTTTTTGTAATTCCAGTTGCACAAGAATTAAATTTAAAGGTAGCTGCAAAAGTCGTTGGGGAAAAAGCTATCGAAATGATCCCTGTGAAAGACATGAATCAAGTAACAGGATATATTCGAGGTGGATGTAGTCCAATCGGCATGAAAAAACAGTTCCAAACAGTTATTCATGAATCGGCAAAGCAAGTAGAAACCATGATTATTAGTGGGGGGAAAATTGGATTCCAAGTAGAACTAAGTCCAATGGATCTTGCAACTTTGATTCGTGCAAAATTTGGAAATATTATTTTATAAAATAACCAAAACTTCTTCCAACACAAGTTGAAGTTATAAAAAGTTATAAATATAGATACAAAATAGCTATGTGCAAGAGAAAGGAGAAGCTACTTACAATTAGATTTTCTATTTTAAGTAGCATAGTACAATGAAAAGAATTGCTAGATTTGAAAAAGTAAGTTTTCATCAGTTTCAAAAAGATTGGGAAGATACCTTTGGTTCTATAGAAAACTGTGAGCAGATTTATAAAGAGCTTCCATTACCAAAACGTGCGACAAAAGGTTCAGCAGGATATGATTTTTATAGTCCTTTTGCGTTTACTTTAAAGCCAGGTGAAACGATAAAAATTCCAACAGGAATTCGTGTGTATATGGAAGAAGGTTGGGTATTAAAATGTTATCCAAGAAGTGGATTAGGATTTAAATACCGTCTACAAATGAATAATACAGTTGGAATTATTGATAGTGATTATTATGAATCAGATAATGAAGGACATATTTTTGCTAAAATTACCAATGATTCAAAAGAAGGGAAAGAAGTTTCTTTAAAAGCCTTTGAAGGATTTATGCAAGGGATTTTTGTAGAATATGGTATTACATTTGATGATGATGTAGAAGAAATTCGCAATGGAGGATTTGGTTCTACAACAAAATAAAAAAAATTGAAAATCGATGTATTTTTGTCTTGAAAATTGCGTATAATTAGTATATACTCATTATTAGAAAATAGAAAAGATTCTGGAGTGTGCGATATCTCCTGTTATTTTGAACCTACATTTTTTTAAATGGGACATCAACATTTTTTGATGGATATCATGCCCTCTTTTGGGAAGATAGAAGTCAAAGTGAGATGACCCACCTAGCATTGCTAGGAGTCAAAATACAGGAAACGGCACTTCGGATTCTAATGAGACTTTAAGCAGCATAGTTTTATGCTGCTTTTTTTTAATTTATAGGAAATTGCTCGCGCGTGGCAAAGCATGCATTGCTAGAAGTAACTTAAAGTCGCGAGGAGTGTGCAATGCACACTTTGTTTTACATAGGAATAATTTAATAAGGACAAGCATACATTTGGAAGAAATAGTATGTAGTATGTAAGGGGAGGTAGCAATGAAACTAAAAAAAACACTATTATTACTAGGAGTTACAATTTTAATCATTATAATAGGAAGTCATTGGGTTTCTAAAAAAGTATCCAATCGAGATAAAGAAATTAAGCAAGTGGATCGTAAAAAAAGTGAGGAGCTTACGACAGAAATGATACCTCCACTTGACGATGAAAATTTTATTGATACAAGTGATACAATACGAGTAGCCTTACATACAACAGGTTTTGAAACATTATTACACAGTGAAGTAAGAGTCACATGTAATACGAAATATATAATCACTTATAAAAATCACAAAGAAGAGAAAAAGGCAGGGGAAATGAGTTCTTTTTCCCAGTTAAATCAAAAGATAACAATAACACCAAAATATAAAAAAGGTAGGCTGACTATTTTATCAATAAAAAGAAATGAAAATAATCCTTCTTATCGAGGAAAATTAACGTTATATCCAAAGGAATCAAAAATAACCGTTGTAAATGAATTATCTATGGAAGAGTATTTATATGGAGTAGTTCCAAGTGAAATGCCAGTAAGTTATGGACAAGAAGCATTAAAAGTACAGGCAGTTTGTGCAAGGACTTATGCAATGGCACAAAAAAATGCAAAGCATTATGAAGCCTATCATGCCGATGTAGTAGATAGCACAGCAAGTCAAGTCTATAAAAATACGCAAGAAGATGGGAGAGCGAATCAAGCAGTGCGTGATACAAAAGGAAAAATTTTAATGGCTGGCGATACAATCGCATCTACGTATTTCTTTTCCACTTCTTTTGGGTATACAACCAATGTAAAAGATGTATGGTATCAAAAACGGAATGAGAAATCACCAATTTATTTAACAGGACAATTTCAAGGAAAAGAGAATCTTACATTAAATTTAAAAAGAGAGAAGGATTTTAAAGCCTTTATCAATGACTCAGAAAGTTATGACACATTTGAAAAGAACGATACTTGGTATCGGTGGAGAATAACAGAAAACCTTTTGGATATTGCCAAAACATTGGAAAAACAATATCCTATGGATATGAAGAAAATTGGAGTTTTAAAAAAGATTGCTATTATTGAGAGAGGTGTTGGTGGAGTTGTAAAAATATGTAAAATCAAAGGGACAAAAGGTTCTTTTTTAATAGAAAAAGAAAATGCAATTCGAAATGCACTGGCAGTTAGTGGAACAAAAATATTAGGACAAAATAAGAAAAGCATGGTAGTTTCTGGACTACTACCAAGTGGTTATTTTTATATTACTCAAAAAAAAGGTGTGATAACCTTTCATGGTGGAGGATTTGGACATGGAGTTGGAATGAGTCAAACAGGCGCTATGAGAATGGCTGAAGCAGGATATCATTGGGAAGAAATTTTACAACATTATTTTCCAGAAACTTATATACAAGAATGCTATACTTAAAGGAGACTTATTGGTAATAAGCACGAAAACGTTGTAAATAAAACGAAAATGGGTTGACGAACAAAATAAACTTTGATACCATAGGTTCGAAAAAGAAATGCTAAACATTAGCAGGAGGGAATAGATATGGTAAAAAGAGCAGTAGCTTGTACATTAGCTATGTTGATGATGCTCCAATCAACAAGTACATATGCAGCTAGTGTGCAAATGACAAAACAAACCGTTCGTATTCAATCGGCATCAAAACAAATCAATCGTCAATCGAAGGAAAATGGTGAGATTGAGGTAGAATTCGTTTTTTCAAAAGTAGATGGAAGTAAAATTTTGGAA
>JADIML010000065.1 GCA_017694765.1 Candidatus Scybalomonas excrementavium | reverse complement strand
AAAGAAATACAAAAAATATACTAAAATTTTTAATGAACACTCCAGCTATGAAACGAATTATGGGAGAAGAGGTAGAAGTAATTTGTATCAATGAAAAAAGTGGAGCAAAGACTCAAGGAACTATTGGAGAGATTGTTACTTATACTATGGATCAAGAAACAGGGAATATTGTGGTAGAAGAAGAACAATTAGTAACGAAAACAGGAAAAAGTATCGTATTTGGAATTGTAGTGGAAGAAGGAAAAGAATATCATATGCAAATACAAATGATGACAGAACTTGGAGAACTTGCACAACTTCCATTATCTATTTATATGGATAACATTTATCGTACAACGCTTTCTATGCAAGGAACAAGTGGGAAAACGATAGAACAAGAGCATGAACTTGGATTTTTAAGAGGAGCGAACCATTATATCAAATTAGTTGTTGGTGATGCTGGTATGAAGTTAAAGAAAATAACGATTTCTTATAAAGAATAGGGATAAAAAATATGCGAGATGATTTTGAAATCATCTCGCATATTTTTTTCAAAATTATCCTAAGTGAAGTTTTGCTTTTAGAGCATTTTGTAAGACTTGGGAAAAGTTATTTTGTTCGAAAGCAGCGTTATTAAGAAGCCCATTACCCTCTATAACGTGCGATAAAAAGAGTCACGAAATTTTTTTGGAGTGCAGTTTGAGTATTTTTTAAAGGTTTGAATAAAATGGCTTTGGGAAGAAAAAGAAAGGTAGTTAGCGATTTCAATAATACTATAATTGGAATATTTTAATAGGTTTTGTGCCAATTCAATTTTCTTTTGTTGAATATATTCACTAATCATAATACCACATTCCTTTTTAAAAATTTTGGATAAATAGTTTGGTGAGAGATTTGTAAAAGCAGAAAGTTCGGCTACGGTAACTCGTTCTTGGATATGTTCATAAATATAATCAATACATTGGATAACGGGCTTAGAATGGATCGGAGCTTTCTGTAAATTTAACATTCGATTCGTAAAATCTAAAACCATTTTTTTATGTAAGGAAATCACTTGTTCAATAGAATTACATCGATCACATCTTTGAATATAAAAATCACTTAATTGATAAGAGAGTTCTAGTTCCATACCACCTTCTACACAATGACGTGTAATCAAAGCAGTAGCTACTACGAAGTGATATTTTATATTCGTTAATGGGGAGTGAGAGAGTGTTCCCATCCCTTTTGGCTGTGTTCCGTCTGGATTTGCAAAATGTCCATTTTGTAATTGAGAAAGGACAGAATTTACATTTCCTGATTTAACAGCTTGGTAGAATGTATATTCTTCTTCCATAGGTCGATGTTTGAGTGGTTCAGCATTTGGTAAATATCGATTATAATATTCAATTTCTATATTCATAGGAAAGTAATCCCACCTTTATTTTATATTTTAGCTCTATAAAAAGTATTACATTATTTGTTATTGTACTTTGGAACGATTGTGAAGTCAAATAAGTTTTTGATTAAAAATTCTATAAACAAAAATTGTATTTGTATAATTATAACATAATTTTAATGTGAAAAATTTGTTATCCTGATCTGTATTCTATCAAGGAAAGTTATATTACAACATCAAATAAATTTGTTATAATGGGAATAGAAAAGCAGGTGAGGAAAAAAGAAAACATTTCAAATCATTGATAGAGTATTTATCTCTATATGGAATGATTAAGTAAAAAGAGTTTGAAATGAAGAAATCATTTCAGGCTTTTTTTGTTGACAAAAGAAAAAGAGGAGTATATAATTGTATTACATAAGTAATACAATGGTACAAAAGTAAAATTGTGCAATAGGATATAAGAAAGGAGTGGTTTCATGAAGTGGGAAATTCGGTCGGATCGTCCTGTATATTCCCAATTGATGGAGCAAATTCAGCAAGGGATTATTTGTGGAGAATATCCATTAGGAGGGAAGTTACCATCCGTTCGTGATATGGCAGCAGAGGCAGGCGTGAATCCGAATACGATGCAAAAAGCATTATCAGAATTGGAACGAACAGGACTTTTATATTCACAAAGAACAAGTGGAAGATTTGTGACAGAGGATGAGGAGAAAATTGTTATGATGAAAGAAACGCTAGCAAAACAACAGATGAAAGAGTTTTTAAAGCAGATGCGACAACTTGGTTTTTCATTGAAAGAAATTTGTGACATGATACAACAGTTAGAGGAGGAGATGGAATCATGAAACTATTAGAATGTAAAGCATTAACGAAGTATTATTCTGGGAAATGTGCTTTGAATGAAATCGATCTTACGATTGAAAGCGGGAAGATTGTTGGGTTATTAGGACCAAATGGAAGTGGAAAAAGTACGCTGATTAAATTAATTGCAGGGCTATTAACCCCATCAAAAGGAGAACTCACTGTATTAGGAAATCCCGTTGGTGTAGGAACAAAAAAAATAATTTCTTATTTACCTGATAAGGATTATATAAGTGATTGGATGAAAATCGAAGAGATTGTAAGGATGTTTGAAGAATTTTATGAAGATTTTGACTCGAAACGTGCTTTTGAAATGCTCAACAAGTTAAATCTAGATAAAAGTGCGAAATTAAAGCAGTTATCAAAAGGAAATAAAGAAAAAGTGCAGTTGATTTTAGTGATGAGTCGCCGAGCAAAGTTATACTTATTAGATGAACCAATCGGGGGAGTGGATCCGGCAGCGAGAGATTATATTTTAAATACAATTATTAGCAATTATGAGCCAGAGGCAACGGTTGTGATTGCAACTCATTTAATTGCGGATATTGAGCAAGTATTAGATGAAGTAATTTTTATTCATCAAGGAAAAATTGCATTACAATCCACGGTAGACGAGATTCGTGAAAAAGAGGGAAAATCTGTGGACAGTTTATTTAGGGAGGTATACAAATGTTAGGAAAATTAATGAAATATGAATGGAGAGCTACAAGAAGAACCTTTTTACCTCTATATATTGCGATGGTATTGATTGCAATTATAAATGGAATTTTCTTTAAGTTTGATGAGCCAACTATTTATGACACATTGGAACATGGAACTGTGATGGGTGGTTTATTAGAGAATATTGTTGGAATTGTACAGACTTTTGCAATTATTTTATATGTGGGAATTATTATAGGTACGGTATTACTTACTCTCTTTGTAGTGGTCCAAAGATATTATAAAAATATTCTTGGAACAGAAGGGTATTTGATGCATACATTACCAGTAAAAAGCTGGGAGTTGATCTTATCAAAAGGAGTTATGAGTGCAATATGGATTGTTTGTAGTGGATTTGTTGCATTTCTTAGTATCATTATTATGATATTTATTTTAGAGCCTGAAGATATGGTAGAAGCATTTCAAATCATTTTTCAAACAAAGACTTGGGAAATAATCAATGAATACGTTGGTGTAGGGAATTTGATAGGATATGGAATTGAGTTATTACTTGAGGTGCTTTGTGCTAGTTGGCTATTTTGTATGAAAGCATATGCGGCGATGTCACTTGGACATTTAGTACAAAAACATCGTTTACTTGGGT
>JADIML010000064.1 GCA_017694765.1 Candidatus Scybalomonas excrementavium | reverse complement strand
TTTTCTTTTTTCTTGGAGTTTTTTTTCGTCCTTCACTCATTTTAATGCCCAAATATTCATCAAGCTCTTTTATACATAAAAATGTCCATGATGAAATGGATGTTATGGCAGATTCCTTTGCTGTTATTTTAAAAATTGGTGGATATATTATGCTCTTCTCAATCTTTGTACGTTTTTTACTCATCCTTCCAATACCTGATTATCCATTAAAAGCCTTTCTACTTGGTATGAGTGAAATAACAACTGGTATTCAGTATATCAACATTTTACATATCGATGAGATCAAAAAGACAGCTCTTATCGGGGCGGCTGCTGCTTTTGGTGGACTTTCTAGTGTCGCGCAAACCAAAAGTGTATTATCCCAATCCAAGCTGTCTATTTTACCTTATGTAATTGTTAAATTATTATTATCCACTTGCACTTATTTTTTATTTCTCGGTCACGATTTCTTTTTCTAAAGAAACTATTTACTCATCAAATTCCTCGTCTTCCGTTACCATTTTATATTCATAAGAATCTGGTTTGATTTCTTCTTCTCCCAAATATAAAACCTGTTCTGGCTCTGTTTCTTCTAAGGTAGCTTCTGGTTGTGTATCTCCACCAAGACTACCTTCTATTTCTTGACGGTTTTTATTCACTTCTGTAATACCTGCCTCAATGAGATCGAGCATTGCGTTATATCGCTGACTACCTTCAATCAACGTATCGTGCATAATTTTCCCAATTTGATCTAACTTATCTTTCGTATACTCCATTGCCCCAACACGAATAGCATTGCTATCGTCATTGGCTGCCTGTATCATTTTATCAGCCTCATACTTTGCATCCATTATAATATCATTGGCTTCTCTCTCAGCTTGAATCATAATCTCTTGCGCTCGAATTTGTGCAAGCTGAACAACTTCATGTTCTGCTACTAATGTACTGGCTTCTGCACTGGCATTTGATAAAATTTGTTCTGCCTGTTCCCTAGCATCAATAATAATGCCTTCTTTATTTCTCATAATTTTTTGACAACGCTCTAATTCTCCCGGCATCTTAAGACGAAGCTCTCGAATGATTTCCATTAATTCCTCTTTTGGAACAACAATTTTCGAAGAAGAAAGTGGTTGGAATTTACAACTATCTATAAACATCTCCAACTCATTAAGCATGTCTTCGATTCCCTTTTTACTCATATTAACAAGTCCTCCTTACGCTGACTGGTATCTACTTTATATTTTTTTATATTTTTCTTTGATATATGGAATCACACTATCAGGGACAAACTGTTCAAATGGACCACCAAAGTGAGCGATTTCTTTTACCGATGTAGAACTTAAATAAGCAAATTCTTCACTTGTTGTAAAAAACATTGTATCAATCTCTGGATTTAGCTTACGATTTGTTTGAGAAAGTTGTAATTCAAATTCAAAATCAGTAATCGCTCTTAATCCTCTTACAATAACAGTTGCTCCCACCTCTGATGCATAATTCACAGTTAGCCCTTCAAAACTTCCTATCGATACATTCGGTATATCTTTCATTACCTCTTCTAAAATCTTAACACGTTCTTCCACAGAAAACAACGGTGTTTTTGCATGATTATTTAAAACACCAATTACCAAATGCTCAAATACGCTAGATGCTCTTTTTACAATATCAAGATGCCCTAATGTAATAGGGTCAAAACTGCCAGGATATAATGCAATTTTCATATCCGTTCTCCTTATCTACAAATAAATACATGCTTATTTGTTTTATATATTTTTTCCTTTTGTATACGAAATCCTAAGTCCACAACATAATCAAATTGTGTATCCAAATCGGATTCAATGATAATCTCTGTATCCTCTCCAACTAAATTGGACTTAGCAAGTTCTATCAGCACCTGTTTTTCCAATCCTTTTCCATAAGGTGGATCCATATGAATATAATCAAAGACAACCCCTTTACTATCTAATTGACGAATAGCTGTTACCGCATCCAGTAACATAACTTCTGCTTTCTCATTCAATTTTGTGTGTACTAGATTTCTCTTAATACAATCCATTGGTTTTTTTTGACTTTCTACAAACCAAGCCTTTTTTGCTCCTCGACTTAACGCTTCGATCCCAATGGCTCCACTTCCACTGAATAAATCAAGAAAAAGAGCTCCACTTATATAAGGATTAATCATATTAAATAATGTTTCTTTAATACGATCTGTCGTTGGTCTTGTATCCATTCCTTCAATTGTTTCCAATAAAAGTCTTTTTGCACTACCTGCAATTACTCTCATAACGATTTCCTCTTTACTATCTATAAATTTTCCTCTCACTATATTCTCTTCGTATAATCTCTATTTTCATTTTCTTTTAGAGAATCCTTCATAACATACAGTGGTAGAAATTGTTATTCTTTATCAAATTTTTCTATTTTTAATTTTAACGAAAACCAGCTATTTGTCAAGTAAATAACAAAAAAGCCCTATAAGAAAATTCTTATAAAGCTTTCATCTTACCATCTACAATTTCTAAGATTCTATCACAATAATTCGCAACATGTGTGCTATGGGTTACGACAACAATCGTTTTCCCTTGTTCTTTTAAATCATATAGAAGTTTTAATACTTCTTGTTCTGACTTCTGATCCAATGAACCAGTGGGTTCATCTGCAAGTATTACACTTGGCTCCTTTATCAATGCTCTTGCAATCGCTACTCGCTGACACTCTCCACCAGATAACTCATATACCTTTTTATCCAAACAATGTGTAATACCTAACTTTTCACTAAGTATTTGCTTTTTCTCATCTATGGCTTCTTTATCATGTTTCCGATATTTGATTGGCAATAAAATATTCTCTTGTGCCGATAAAGAATGTAACAGAGCATAATCTTGAACAATCATACCAATATTTTTTTCACGAAACTCATCTCTCTTTTTTCTATTGAGATTTGATATACATTCATTGTCAAAGAAATACTCGCCTTTATCTTCCTTTAATAACCCAGATAAAATATTCAATAATGTTGTCTTTCCTGCACCACTTCTCCCAATGATTGCTACCATTTCTCCTTTTTCAATAGAACAAGTAATTTCATTTAATACAGAAATACTTTGTCCACCTTTTTTTGTATAAGATTTGCTTATATGTTCTAATCTAATCATTATAATCCCCCTTCATTAATTGTTCGATTGTAATCTTCCTAAAATAAATAAATGTTATAATAAAAGATACTAGATAAAACATCACGAATAAGCACATATTAAAAGCAAGTAAAGTCCACAAAAATTCATATAAAAAGATATATGCTATAAAAAGTACAAAGAGAGTTGGAACCGATATTAAATAAAACAATTTTATCCACATACTTCTTTGAATCTCTCTTATTCTATATCCGGATACTACATACACTCGATATGTATACAATAAGGAACGAATCAGAGTAATCATATATGCACCAATGGAAATGCAACTAAAGCCATATAAAATAATTCCAATCAAAATAAGTAACTCTACATTTTCATAGACAAGCATTTTCAATGAATTTAATTCTAGCATGGAATAATTTAAAATTGTAATTTCAAAAATATTATATTTAATGCGAAGTTTTTCTAAGTCTGATAAAAAACTTTGGAACGAATATCCTTCTGAAAGTTTTACTATTCCATTTGATTTTTGAAGATATAAAAATCCTTGATACATCAAATCTGCTAGTGTATCTGGTTGCTTTTCAATCGTTAAAGATGGAGCTAAAATATAACGATCTAAAAAAGTAAGTCTATTATTTACTAGCATAGAGCTGTCTTTCTTTAGAAAACCAATCACTCGATATGTAGCATTCACATCTACTTGTGGCTTCCCTTTTATAATATCACCAATTTCATAAATTCCACGATAATCTGCTCCCAATAAAATAGGAATTTCTTCATAATTATCTGTAATAAAATCTTCCTCAACAAAAGCTCTACCATCTTTTATCATGGATTGTAAATTAACTTTTTTGGTATATTGCCAATTAATCAATACTTGTTTCACAAGTTTCTCTTCACTCTCAGTACCTTCCTCTGGTACATATCCTGCTTCATATTCATATCCAAATATCTCACTCCCTTTAAAATTAAAAAGCGAAATTGGCTGTAAAATTGATTCATAATACTCAAATTGTTGGCTATGATTCAGCTCTTTATGAAACTTCTTTAAAGCAGCCACTTTATTATAATCTCTTATAAACGAGGAGGTCGATTGCTCTAAATCTACTAAACGGTATTCATTTTCACTATCTAAAATAGAAGCAGACTTAAAATAGGCATGATATATCGCTAGAAAGACAAGATTCAAACATAACATTACAAGAAAAATACCAATGCCTAGAAAAAAACTAATTACCTTACTTTTTTCTCCAGATTCAATTTTACAAAAAGTCATATTTCTCACCACCTTTTATAAATTTTTTTACTTTCCTCTCCAAAACCATAAAGTTAAATCCTATCATTATAATGCAACTAATTATAGCATATCCTATAATAG
>JADIML010000063.1 GCA_017694765.1 Candidatus Scybalomonas excrementavium | reverse complement strand
AGACTTCATAAAGAAATCGTAGGAAAAGACTGGTTTATGACTCTTTTAGATGTGAAAGATTATATTAAGACAAAAGAACGTATGTTAGAAGATTATGAAGATGAAAAATCTTGGGAGAAAAAGATGCTTGTCAATATTGCAAAAGCAGGATTCTTCTCTTCTGATAGAACAATCGAAGAATATAACAATGACATTTGGCATTTATAAAAGAAATAAAAGACAAAAAGATATAAGATAAGGAGAATGTGTGATGAGGAAAACAGGAATTTTAATGCCACTATCCTCTCTACCTTCTAAAACGGGTGTAGGAGAAATGGGCAGTGAAGCATTTCACTGGATTGATTTGTTAAAAGAAAATGGTGTGAAAATATGGCAGCTTCTACCACTGAATCCGGTTGGATATGGGAATTCCCCATATCAGCCGTATTCCTCTTGTGCAGGAGATGAACTTTATATTAGTTTAGAACTTTTAAAAGAAGAGGGACTTTTAAAAGAACTTCCAGTATCATTCCAAGAAAACGCTACAAGTGTAGATTATGATAGTGTGAGAAGTTTTAAAGAACCTTATTTACGTCAGGCATTTGAGAACTTTCAAATGCAAGGAAGAGAAAAAGAAGAAACTTATCAAAAGTTCATGGAACAAGATTGGGTATATGAGTATGGCGTTTTTCGTGCTTTAAAAGCTCAAAATGGTGGCATTTGTTGGAATGAATGGAAACAAGAAGACAAAGTTTGGCCAGAGACAAGAACAGAGCTATCAGAAGATACGAAACAAGAAGTACAGTATCAATGCTTTTTACAATATTGTTTTTACCGTCAGTGGATGCAATTAAAAGAAAAAGCAAATGCTTGTGGAATTGAAGTCATGGGGGACGTTCCATTTTATGTAGGAGTAGACTCTGTCGATGTATGGAGTGGAAAGAAAAACTTCCTTTTAGATGAAGATGGACACCCAACTTTTATTGCAGGAGTACCACCAGATTATTTTAGTGCTACTGGACAACGATGGGGAAATCCAATTTATGATTGGGATTATTTAAAAGAAAATGAATATCAATTTTGGGTAGATAGAATCGGATATAGTAGTAAGCTATTTGACATTATTCGTATTGACCATTTCCGTGCCTTTGATACGTTCTGGAAAATTCCAGCTTCTTGTCCAACAGCCATTGAAGGAGAGTGGATTGAAGCACCGGGATATGAAGTGATTGATACCTTATATGCCAAGTTACCACAAGTAAATCTTGTAGCAGAAGATCTAGGGGATTTACGCGAAGAAGTTTTAGAATTAAAAGATCATTATCATTTAAAAGGAATGAAAATTCAAATTTTCTCTATGGAAACAGCAGGAAAATATGCCTATGACCTTGCAGAAGATATGGAAAATACCATTGTCTATACAGGAACCCATGATAACGATACTTTAATGGAATGGTACCAAAATCTAACGTTTGCACAAAAGAGAAAAGTGCGCCGATTCCTTACAAAAAAAGGATTCAAACATGGAAGTCTTACTGACAGAATGTTAGCTTATATTTTCAAAAGCAAGGCAGAATATGCCATTATCCCAATGGCAGATATTTTAGGACAAGGAAAAGAAGGGCATATTAATACACCAGGAACAGTTGGTTCCCCAAACTGGGAATGGAGAATGCCTAGCTTTGAGCAAGCAGAAAAGAAATTAGCGAAATATAAAAACTTGATGACATTCCGAAAATAAAAGGAGACTAGCATGGAATTTGCAGGAATTTATCATAAAACTTCAGAGCAGATGAGTTACGCTTTGAATGAAAAGGAATTGATTATCAACTTAAAAACAGGATATGATGTAAAACGGGTCTTCCTCTATTATGGAGACCCGTTTGAAGCAGGAATACTTGGAGGAAGCGAAAAGTGGACTGGAATCAGAGAAGAAGTTTGCTTTAAGAAACGTTTGAAACACCAAATTTGGTGGACAACTACGTTAGTTCCGAAGTATAAACGTTGTAAATACTATTTTGAGTTACAGACGGATTCTGAAACATGGTATTACTTTGAAGATGGATTTCTTACGAAAGAACAGTTGGAAACAGACGGAAGAATGTTACAATGCTTTACAGTTCCATGGATGAATCCAGCAGATGTAAATCGGACACCGGATTGGGTAAACGATACGATTTGGTATCAGATTTTTCCCGATCGTTTTTGTAGAGGCGAAAAAGAAGGGGAGGAAGAAAATAATGTAACTCCTTGGAGAACAGGCGCTGTTACCAATGAAGAACGATTTGGAGGAAATTTAGAAGGGATTCGACAAAAACTTACTTATCTACAAGAGCTTGGCATTACTGGAATTTATTTAAATCCGATTATGGAAGCAGAGTCCAATCATAAATATGATACGAGAGATTATACAAAAATTGATCCTTGTTTTGGAACCAATGAAGAATTTGCAAGGCTTGTAAAAGAAGCACATGAGCATGGAATTAAAGTTATGGTAGATGCTGTATTTAACCATTGTGGAACAAAATTTGCTCCATGGCTAGATGTGTTAGAAAAGAAAGAACAATCTAAGTATGCCAACTGGTTTATGATTCAGGATTGGGAAAATATAGAAAAAAGAGCCAGTACAAGAGATGGAAGATTTTATTCCTTTGCTTTTGCCGATCAAATGCCTAAGCTCAATACGAACAATGAAGAAGTCATTGAGTATTTTTGTAAAGTATGTGAAAATTGGATTTTAGAGTTTGACATTGATGGAATTCGATTTGATGTAGGAAATGAAGTTTCTCATTATTTTTTAAAACGGATTCGAAAACATCTTCATGGAATTAAGCCAGATTTATATTTGCTTGGAGAAATTTGGCATGATGCCAGTCAATGGTTACAAGGAGATGAATATGATTCCGTTATGAATTATCCATTAATGAGTGGAATTCACGATTTCTTCCTTGATACCACAATGGATAATTCCGAATTTGAATATATGATCAATCGTTGCTATACGATGTATATGCAGCAAAATAATAATGTTATCTTTAACCTACTTGATTCTCATGATACAGAGCGTTTGATGAATCGTGTTCAAAATTTAGATATCTTTTATCAGCAACTTGCCATTTTATTTACAATGCCAGGAAGCCCTTGTATTTATTATGGAACAGAAATTGCCATGGAAGGTGGACACGATCCAGATTGTCGAAGATGTATGCCTTGGGAAGAAATAGAGCTTCAGGATAACCAAGAGAAAATGCAGACGATACAAACACTCATTGAACTTCGTAAGACAGAAGAATCATGTCGAAGTCTTTATTTTCATTTTCCACAGCAATATTCCAATAAGCGTTGTGTGGAATATATGAAATTGGATAAAAATGGAAGAAAGTTAGAGGTTCTTTTAAACTGTTCCAAAGATGCTATACAAGTGAAACAAGAAGGCGAAATTTTATTTGCAAGAAACTATGTAGACGGTGTTCTAGGTGAAAATGGAACTTTAATTCGTAGAAAAAGAGAAGATAATATAGAATAAACGTTAGTTCTATTATTAGCATAGAGGTAGGTTATTTTGATAATCTACCTCTGTTTTTCTAATGATAGAAGGAATAGGGAGAGAGATAGAATGGTAAATTTTCAAAAGTGGGATATGGAATTTCCAGTTACCTCATCTTTTTTTATTGAAGATATTCAGTGGAAGCATGAGGGGTTAGAAATTATTTTAGAGGAAGAGACAGAAGAAAAAAATAGAGTCCGATTAGTATTTGAAGATACGGTTTATTCGTATCGGAACACATTAGAAAGTTATAAGCCAAGTGTTTGGATTGAACAAGAACAAGACTATTATCCATTTTATTACAGCCATTGTACGAAAGAATTAAAAGATTTTTGTAACGATCTAGAGGATTTAGAAGATGAAATCATACACTTTCTAATCATTGGAATCGATCATGTGATTGATGTATTTACTTCTGATTTTCCAAGAATGGAGAAGATATGAACAATATATTAATATTAAGAAATCAAAGGGACTGTTGCGAAATGCAGCAGTCCCTTTTGTGTTTCATAATCATTTCATAAGAAATTATGATTCTTCATTTAATAACTGATTTTTTAAATCAAACAGAGGTTTGGATAAGTCTACATAAACTTCTTGTGGATTTACAAAACGTCTGGATTCGTCCCAAAGAGTATTTAATTGCTGTTTACAATAGTCACGGATTTCCATAACCTTTGGAGATTCATAGACACATTGCCCTTTTAAGAAAACTGGTACGAGAAGTTCTTTGATTGTATAAGTGCCACCTTGTAACGTCGTTTTTTTCCAAGTAGCGTCTGGATCGAAGATTTTTAAATCTTTTGTTTCATCATATTGTTCGTCAACAAGAGCGATAAGATCGGCACGTATTTTACCAGTATCTTTTGCATAAATACGATAAACGGTTTTATTTCCTGGATTTGTTACTTTCGCTGGATTTTCAGAAATTTTAATTTTAGGTGTAAATTCTGTTTCATTTTCATAACGAATACCAGCTAATTTATAAACACCACCAAAAGCTGGGCAATCAGCAGAAGTAATTAAGTTTGTTCCAACGCCCCAAGAATCGATAGCAGCACCTTGTGTCTTTAAACTATGAATGAGATATTCATCTAAATCACTAGAAGCGGTAATAATAGCATCATGGAAACCTGCTTCATCTAGCATTTTTCTAGCTTTTTTAGAAAGGTAGGCAAGGTCACCACTATCAAGGCGAATTCCGTAGCGTGTAAGAGGAATTCCTTCTTCTTTTTTCTTTTGGAATACTTTAATAGCATTTGGAACGCCAGATTTTAAAGTATCATAAGTGTCTACAAGTAAAATACAGTTATTTGGATAATAGGACGCATAGCGATAAAAAGCATCATACTCGCTATCAAAGCTCATAATCCAACTGTGAGCATGGGTTCCTAAAATTGGAATATCAAATTTTTGTCCACATAATACATTGGAAGTACCAATACAACCACCGATAACAGCGGCTCTAGCGCCATAAATACCAGCATCTGGACCTTGGGCTCTTCGAAGACCAAATTCCATGACATTATCGTCTCCAGCAGCATAGGCTACACGAGAG
>JADIML010000062.1 GCA_017694765.1 Candidatus Scybalomonas excrementavium | reverse complement strand
GGGAATGCGCTTCGGTTTGGAATACATCAGGCAAAAGGCAAATATATTATTATGGGGGATTGTGATGGAAGCTATGATTTCTTAAGTTTAGACGAATTTATGAAACAGTTGAGGGATGGAAAAGAACTTGTAAAGATAACGAGTGGGATGATCCAGAGTATGAATTGGGAAAAGAAATGATTCCAGATCAAGAAATACCAGATTTAGAAGTCAATGGTGGTACAGCTGTATTATTTGCTAATTGGAAACCATATGAAGTGGAATATAATGTAAATAATGGATTAGAATGGGAGTATATTAACAATGGTTATATGAATTCTAATAATCAATTAAATGTAGAGGATCCAACAGGGAAATATTTACCTAGTCAAGCTGATTTAAGCTTTGGGGGATGGAAAAAGGAAGCGAATGGTAGTAAAGCAGATTTTCAAGTAAATGATGTCATTACACCAAGTGATTTTTCTGCAGATGAATATAAAATGATATTATATGCGCATTGGGTTCCGAAAAGTGCTGAATATACGATTGAATATAATGCAAATCAAGGGAATGGATCAGCCAATTCTCAGACAGCAGAATTAGGAAAAGATGTAACACTAGAGAACGGAGATAATTTCACAAGAGGTGGATATAAATTTATTGGTTGGAGTGAAACACAAGACGGTAGTTCTGGTATTTATCAGCCAGGAGAAACTGTAGGTGCATTGGCAACGACAAAAGATACTGTTGTAACTTTATATGCACAGTGGAAACCATATCAAGTACACTATGATGCAAATCAGGGAACTGGTTCTGTCAATTCTCATACATTAGATACCAATAATGAAGCATCGTTATCAGATGCCTCTAGTTTAAGTAAAGAAGGATATAGATTTGCAGGGTGGAAAATCGATCCAAATGGATCGAACGCAGATTTTCAAGTAGGGGAAACAATAGACTTGAGTCTTTTTCAAAATAATCAAGATGAAATAAAACTATATGCACATTGGGTTTTAGACATTTCAGAATACACAATTAAGTATCACCCAAATAGTGGGGAAGGAACAGAATTTACACAAAAAGCAGAAGTTGGAAAACAAGTCACATTAAGTAATGGAGCAGGATTTCAAAGAGCTGGATATCAGTTAGTTGGTTGGAGCACCGATCCAAATGGAGGAAGTAAAACATATACATTAGGAGAAGTAGTAAATGCCCTAACAAATACAAAAGGAGATACGGTAAATCTCTATGCCCAATGGAAATCTAATACATATTATATAAGATACTATGCCAATAAAAGTTCTGTAAGCACATTAGCAGAAAGTAAAACAATGGAAGATGATGTAGATGTAAATAGTGTTACATCAAGTGCGATTGTTACAAGGAATCTTACAAAAAGTGAAGAAGAACATATCGCAGAACATACAGCAGAGCTTGGACAAGAAGTTACATTATTAGATGAAAGCAAAGTATCACATACAGGTTATACTTTTACTGGGTGGAATACAAGTAAAGATGGTACAGGGATTTCTTATACAGCAGGAGCAAAAGTAAGTAATTTAGCAACAAAAGCAGGAGAAACTGTGAGATTGTATGCACAGTGGACGCAAAGTACACAAACACCAAATCCCCAGCCACCGACAACAGGAGGAGAGGGAAGTTCTAATGGACCAGGAAGTGGAAGTACACAAACACCAAGTCCCCAGCCACCGACAACAGAAGGAGAGGGAAGTTCTAATGGAACAGGAAGTGGAAGTACACAAACACCAAGTCCACAGATACCGATAACAGAAGAAACCGGAAATTCTAGTGGAACAGGAGATAGAGATACAATAAAACCAGGTGTTCCAAATGATAAAGAAGAAGGAAAGGAACCGAGTAAGTTAGTTGATAAGGAAGAGGAAAAGGAACCAACTAAGCCGGTCAATAAGGAAGAAGAAAAAGTGCCGACTAAACCAGTAGATAAAATAGTGTCACCGATACCAAGTGTCCCATCAAGAAGTCAGGATGATAAAGGGGATTATGAAATTCCTAAAACAGGAGATGACATGCCGCTTTATCTATATTTCTTAGGAATGATTTTATCATTAGGAGCTATTGGAATATTGAGAAAAGAAAGATAAATAAAAAACGTGAGAAACGAATTTGTAGTTTCTCACGTTTTTTGTTTTCAGTTTGTATGATTCAATATAAGTTGTTTTTAGTACGAGTATTTTACCATGGTTAATGATTAAGGGTTGCATACACTACATGGAGTAAGCCCTTGTGCAATGGCATCAGATTCTGAAATCCCAATTTTACTTTGGCTAAGATAACGGCATCCACTTTTATGATATTTAGAGCCAGTTCTTGTTTTGTATACTTCATAGGAAAAGTCGTCATCTACTGATGAATCGTCTATACTGCTTATAGAATATGAACTTGCATGATCAGAATCGTAAGAATTTAATTGTTCTTGTAAGCTGGAATTTTTGGATTCTAAAGTTTTGTATTTCTTTTGTAAGTTTGTGTTTTTGGATTCTAATGATTTATATTTTTTTTGTAATATTGTATTTTTTGATTTTAAAGAAGTAAAATTCGTTTTTAATTTCTTATAGTTAGTTTCTAACTGTGTATAAGAATCTTTGTATTCCTGAATTTCATCAATTTGAGATTGAAGATCGGATATCTCGGAATCCTTCGATGATAAAGTCGTTTCGTATTCGGATACTTCACTAGATAATGATGTAATTTCATTTTGAAGGGCAGTATTACTTTCTTTTAAGTTGCTATTTTCTTTTGTTAAGGTGCTTACTTGAGAAGATAAGCTACCATGAGAAGAAAAGGCAAATACGATTGCTAAAATAGGTAATACCACGAGCAATATTTTACGGATATTCCATTTCGATTTTGCTTGTTTGTTTTCTAAATTGTTGTTTTCAATGTTATTCATATTATTATCTCCTTTGTATATTATAAATAGAATTTTATCATAAAAATCAATCATTTTCTATATGTATTATTCGAAAAAGGGAAATAAGAATAGATAAATATATAAATATCATCTATAATAAAGAAAACTTAAAAGTAAGGAAGTGATTTATATGAAACGATATTTGTATATGGCAATGGCTGGTTTGATACTTTGTTCCTTAGGGGCTTGCGGACAGGGAAAATCAGAAAATATGCAGTCTATGAATCGGATAGAAACAGAAGAAGGAAATTTTATAACATGGAATGGAAAGAAATATGTGGATTACGGAGTGATTGATAATGAGGAACGTGGAAAACAAATCGGTATTGTAAATGGAGATAAAAAGGATCAGATATATGAGGTGAAAGGACATTCTACTGACCAATGGCTGATTTCATTTTATCATTCTGGCGAAATGGATAACTCTATCTTAATGAAGGAAGAAGCTGTGACAGAGATACCAAAAGATTTACAGTCTGTATCTGAATTCGAATAGAGTGTGCATAAAGATAGACACTATATGGATTTATGTAAGATGAAAAAATTTTAAAAAGTTGAAATTATTTTAAAAATGTTGTAAATACAACATAATTAATTTTGAAGAGGTGCTATACTTGCAACGTAACAGAGAGGACAACAAAGAAATTAGAGGATAATACGTTATTTTTAGAAACATTAAAAACTTTATTTAAATATAACAGTGAAAAGAAGCAAGATAGTGAAAAAGGAGAATTTACTATGGAAAATAAAATGTTTTGTTATCAATGTCAAGAAACAGCAGGATGTAAAGGATGTACACAGGTTGGTGTCTGTGGAAAAACTGCACATACAGCAAATCTTCAAGATTTATTAATTTATGTAACAAAGGGACTTGCTGAAGTATTAACTGCTCTTAGAAAAGAAGGAAAAGAAGTAGCAAAAGAATGGAATCATCAAGTGACAGAAAACTTATTCATCACAATAACAAATGCAAACTTTGATGATGAAAAAATCATGGCTCGTATTCAATCCACATTAGTAGGCAAAGAAGAGTTAATGAAACAAATTTCGAATCAAAAAGTTCTTTCTGCACATGCTCGTTTCTATACAGAAAATGTAGAAGACTTAGAAGCAAGAGCAAAAGAAGTTGGCGTTCTTGCAACAGCAAATGAAGATGTAAGAAGTTTAAGAGAGCTTATCACATACGGATTAAAAGGTATGGCTGCGTATTTAAAACATGCCAATGCTCTTGGAAGTGAAAATGAAGAAGCAGATACATTTTTACAATCAGCTTTAGTAAAAACTTTAGATGATAATTTAAGTGCGGATGATTTAGTGGCGCTTACATTAGAGACAGGAAAATATGGTGTTGATGTTATGGCACTTTTAGATGGTGCTAACACAGGAAAATATGGTAACCCAGAAATTACAAAAGTAAATATCGGTGTTCGTAATAACCCAGCTATCTTAGTTTCAGGACATGATTTAAGAGATTTAGAAATGTTATTAGAACAAACAGAGGGAACTGGTGTTGATGTGTATACACACTCTGAAATGCTACCAGCACATTATTATCCAGCATTCAAAAAATACAGTCATTTTGTAGGAAACTATGGAAATGCTTGGTGGAAACAAAAAGAAGAGTTTGAAAGTTTCAATGGACCAATTCTTTTAACAACAAACTGTCTTGTACCACCAAAAGATAGCTATAAAGATCGTGTTTATACAACAGGTGCAGTTGGATTCCCTGGATGTAAACATATTGATGGTAATGCTGGAGAACAAAAAGATTTCAGCGAAATCATTGAACATGCAAAGAAATGTGCAGCTCCAACAGAAATTGAAACAGGAGAAATCGTTGGTGGATTCGCTCACAATCAGGTGCTTGCTTTAGCAGATCAAGTAGTAGAAGCCGTAAAGACAGGTGCTATTAAGAAGTTTGTTGTTATGGCAGGATGTGACGGTAGAGCAAAATCAAGAAACTACTACACAGACTTTGCAAAAGCACTTCCAAAAGATACCGTTATTTTAACAGCAGGATGTGCGAAATATAAATATAATAAATTAGATCTTGGTGATATCGGAGGAATTCCAAGAGTTCTCGATGCTGGTCAATGTAATGACTCTTACTCTTTAGCAGTTATCGCTTTAAAATTAAAAGAAGTATTTGGTCTTGATGATATTAACGATCTTCCAATCATTTATAACATTGCATGGTATGAACAAAAAGCTGTTATCGTATTATTAGCACTTCTTCACCTAGGTGTGAAAAATATTCACTTAGGACCAACTCTTCCAGCATTCCTCTCTCCAAATGTGGCAAAAGTTCTTGTTGAAAACTTTGGAATTGCAGGAATCACAACAGTAGAAGATGATATGCGTTTATTCTTTGGAGAAGATGCAGTAAAAAATGAAAATAAAATCACAGCAGATATGATTATGGGAGACATTTTAAGAGCTCATGAAGGTGCAGCTCAAATCTTAATGGAAGCAGGAATGCACTGTCTTGGATGTCCATCTTCTCAGATGGAATCTTTAGGAGATGCTTGTGCAGTGCATGGATTAGATGTAGAAGAACTTTTAACAAAGTTAAATAAATAAGAATATTTAGTGAAAGATATTATGATAAGATACTGATAAAAGAAATGCCCTTGTAGGAAAAAGTAAGTGGTACTACAAGGGTATTTCATGATAAGTTAAGTATCAATGGTTACGAATATTTACAATATGCTACTGTCTGCCAATGTGTAAAACTTCTAAAGTATAGTTCTCATTGATTATGTGAAAGTGATGATTTAGAACTTGTATGAACTTATGACGACTATCTATGAATGTAGAACACTTGTAATATATATGTTGAACTGTTTTGTAAAAAAGTAGTTAAAAACTTATTATAAATAAGGAGATAAGGAAGGAGAATACGATGAGTCAATTTTTAGGTCCAATTCATGAGTGGATGTATGGAAAAATAAAATATCAAGATCAAATGACAAATTATATTTGTGAGAAAGCAAAGGAATATGGTTGGAATGAACAGTTAAAAAAAACATTAACCAAAGCATATGGTGAGCTTACACCGGGGAATTTAGAAGATATTATTGATGTTACTAATATTCATGGTTGGTTAAGTAGTCATGTGGATATGGTAGAATCACATTTTGCCCAAGCGGTTCATAGCCTTTTAGAAGAAGATAAAACGCGTCTTGAAGCATTAAAACAAGTTTGTTTTGAAGCAGGAAAAGAAGTGGGAAGTCAGTTTGACAAAACGATTTCTTGCAAAGAATGTTATGATATTGTGCGTGGACATTTAGTAGATGGGATGCCGTGTGATGGAGGTCTTCGAATAGAAAGTGATGAAGAAGACCAGATTATTTGGTCAGTATCCGAACAGGTTCATGAACCATATTGGACAGAAAGACAAGAATCATTAGACACATTTTTTGAATTAAGAGATGCTTGGTTACGTGGATTTTTTGATGAAAAAGTGGTACAATATACTCAACTAGCAACAAATACATTTTGTGTGAAAGAGGGATAAGATGCAAGGAATTATAGAAACTTTAAGAGAAGAACATGATGAAATTGAGAAATTCATTGAAGCATTACGAGTAAAATGTATTGCATTTATGGAACACAATGAAGTAAATTTACAAGATTTTAAAGATGCTGTACAGTTTATTCGTACGTATGCAGATTTGCGTCATCACCAAAAAGAAGAGAAAATTTTATTTAAAGCGATGCTTGATCATTTAGGAACAGTTGCTGTGAATTTGATTCAACATGGAATGTTAGTAGAACATGATTTAGCAAGACTTCATGTGATGGAATTAGAAAAAGCAGTAGAAGCCTATGAAAAAGCTCCAACACCAGAAAATAAAATCGATATTATTTCCAATGCGATGGGATATTATTACTTATTAAAACGTCATATCGCAAAAGAAAATGAGGTTATTTATCCATATGCACAAAAGAGTTTATCGGCTGAAATTATGAAAGAATTAGATGAAGCAGTTATTCCTTATATGGAAGAAATCTCAAAATAAGCAATATAAAAAGTAGAAAAATAGAATAAGCGAAATAAAAGGTCATGAAAAACAAAGGAAATCATTGTTCTTCATGACCTTTTGTATTTCATAGGAAATATATTGCTCCATATATTTAGGAATATGAATTTCCTGTGAAAGAAAAATCATTGTATCTAAAAAATAAAAAAGTACTGGAAAAAGGAAAAAATTTATTGTATAATAAATGGTAAATACAATTAAAATTAATTCTAAAATAATTGTAAAAATAATTTTTTCTGTTTGTTCTAAATGAATTCCCATCCAAAATCATGTATTGTATATTGTCGAAATTTACAAAATTTGGTATAATAAAAAATAGGAATCAGTATAGGTGATTATGGTTGTCCCCCGAAAGGGGGTGGGACTATGAGTACATATGAGATCATAATGATAGCAATTAACGTTGCTCGTTTGATTGTAACTGTGATTTTTAGTTCAAAAAAAACCAAAAAAAATAATCACCGCCGCCAAGTAGTGATTATTTTTTAATAAATAAATGATCCTTTTTGGACAACCAGATTCATTCTGGCTGATTCCTTTTCTAATTATATTATATCAAATTAAAGAAAAAATGCAAGTTCGACAGTATGAGAAAAATCATACTG
>JADIML010000061.1 GCA_017694765.1 Candidatus Scybalomonas excrementavium | reverse complement strand
TATATTTCCTGTTTTTTACAAAACAACTGTCATCCAAATAATATTTCTATATTATTAAAAAATTTTCTTATAGATATATTTCTATAAAATAAAAAAACAACGAGGACATCGCTCCATCATCTATTTTGATGGTTTTGCGACACCCTCTTTTTATTAAAATTATTTCATTTTTTATCTTTCAAATAAGAAATACTAACCAAATCCTGTCTTATTCTATGATAATTTTTATTCTTGTTCTGCTTCTTCGTCTGCTTTTGCTTCTTCTGTTACTTCTACTTCTTCTTTTTCTTCTTTTTCTTCTTCAGACACAACATCTTCTTCGTCATCAAAGAAGTCATCATCGAAATCATCTTCAAAGTCATCTTCAAAATCTTCAAGATAATCTGGTGTAAGATAACGATATACGGCATATGCGATTGCTGCTACTGCTGCTACTGCACCAATAATGGCTAATCCCCATACAATTTTATTGTCTTTTTCTTCTTTTTCTCTTTTGGCAAGCAATTCAGATAACTTTGCTGCACTTAATAATTCATCAATATTTCTCATACTTCGTTTCTTCCTTTCTCCATTTTTCAAAACCATGCTTTTGGTAGTGTTGTAAAATATTATACCACTTTTTTCTCTATTATACTACGTGTTTATAGAAATTTAATGACTATTTTTATACTTTTTTTAATTTCGCAAAGGAAGCAAACATTTTTTTCACACCAGCTTTTTCAAAATCAACCGTTACCTCATAATCTTTTCCACCAGCATGTATTGACTGTACAACTCCTTTTCCAAATTTCAGATGTTGTACCGTATCTCCAACATCGTAAGAAAGACTTTCTTGTTGTTTTCCTACAAATTCTTGTTTTTTATAAGGATTCGTCTTCATAAACGGATTTTTTTGCATATAAGAGTTTTCAAAACTAGAGCTTCCATTGATTCCTTCTCTCCTATAAGTAGAAGTTACACCAGATACTCCTCTCATTAAACCATGATTGATATGAAGTAACTCTCTTGGAATTTCTCCTATAAATTGAGATACTTTATTAAACTGTGTTTGTCCCCTTAACATTCTTCTTTTCGCAGCACTTAAATAAAGTTCTTTCTTAGCTCTCGTAATTCCTACATAACAAAGACGACGTTCTTCTTCTATTTCACTATCATCTCCTGACATAAGTGTCATATAGCTTGGGAAAATACCATCTTCCATACCTCCCATAAAAACATATGGGAATTCTAGACCTTTAGCACTATGAAGAGTCATAATAACAACGGCTTCATTTTCCCCATCTAAACTATCAATATCTGCTACTAAAGCGATTTCTTCTAATAATTCATTTAAATTTGGTTCCTTAGCACCTTGTTCATAAACGGCAATCTTATTTAATAATTCGTCGATATTTTCAATACGACCTAATGATTCTTCTGTATTTTCTTTTTCTAACTCTTCTACATATCCTGTTTTTTCTATTACATAAGAAAATAAGTCTGGTAAAATAAGTTCTTGTTCTTTCTTTCTAAAATCATCAATTAAATCAGTAAACTCTCTAATCTTATTCACAGAACGAGCAAGACTTGGAATATTTTCTACCTCATAAGCAGCATCGAGAAAGCTAATTCCCCTTCCTAATGCATATTCTTGAATTCTATCAATTGTAGTAAGACCAATTCCTCTTCTTGGAACATTAATAATTCGTCGAACAGCTAAATCATCTTGTCCATTGTTAATCACCTTCAAATACGAAATTAAATCTTTAATTTCCTTTCTCTGATAGAAATTTACACCTCCTACAATCTTATATGGAATGTTCTTTAATAAAAATTTTTCTTCAAATACACGAGATTGCGCATTGGTACGGTTTAAAATTGCCATATCCTGATAAGATGCGCTTCCCTCTTTTACAAGTTCTTCAATTTTATTCACGATGGATTCTGCTTCTTCATATTCTGTGTCATATTGGGTAAATTCTACTTCTTTCCCCGCTTCATTATCTGTCCAAAGAGTTTTATCTTTACGCCCTGTATTATTGCGAATGACACCATTAGCAGCATTTAAAATGTTTTGTGTAGAACGATAATTTTGCTCTAATTTAATGACTTTGGCATCTTCATATTTTTTCTCAAAATTTAAAATGTTATAAATATTCGCTCCACGAAATTTATAAATCGATTGATCGTCATCTCCAACGACACATAAATTTCGATATTTCCCTGCTAACATACTGACAAATAAAAACTGAACATGGTTCGTATCCTGATATTCATCAATCATAATATACTGAAAGCGCTCCTGATATTTTTCTAAAACTTCTGGATGGAACTGGAATAATTCAACAGCTTTAAATAACAGATCATCAAAGTCTAGTGCATTATTTGCTTTTAGCCTCTTTTGATACTCTTTATATACACTGGCAATTTTTGTCTTTCTAAAGTCTCCTTGATTTTCTGTCTCATATTCCGATGGGGATAAAAATTCATCTTTCGCTTTAGAAATTTCATTCATCAATGCTCTTTCTGGAAACTGCTTTGTATCAATTTGTAAGTATTTACATACTTCTTTTATTAATGTTTTTTGATCATCGGTATCATAAATCGTAAAACTGTTTTCATAGCCTAATAAATCTATATGTCGTCTTAAAATTCTGACACAAGTGGAGTGAAATGTGCTAACCCATATATTTTCTGCACCAAACCCAATCATATCATCTACACGTTCTCGCATTTCGCCTGCTGCTTTATTGGTAAAAGTAATCGCCATAATATTCCATGGATTGACCTGCTCTTCCTCAATAAGATATGCAATGCGGTGTACAAGTACTCTTGTCTTCCCAGATCCTGCACCTGCTAACAATAAAAGCGGTCCTTTTGTATGAAAAACCGCTTCTTTTTGCTGTTTATTTAATGTGTCATAAATACTCATATCTTTTCCTTTCTTATGTTGCTTCTTACTATCAATAAAATTCTAAACTCCTATTTAATATATCGCAATACAAATGTTTGGACAAGATACTTTCCAGTTTCTTTATAATTTCATACCACAATTTGAGCAGAAATTGGATCCATTGGTTTTTGTTCCACAATTTGGACAAAAATTAGGCTTACTTCCTGAATTTTGTGGTTGTGATACTGGTTGCGAATACGATTGACTTCCTGATTGTGCTTGATTTTGTTGCATTTGGTGAACCATCTGCTGTCCCATCATCATTCCCATTTGAATTCCTGCCACATTGCTTGCTACTGTGCCTGTGGTACTTCTTCCTCTTCCTCGCCTCATTCCATGAATCATTTCCATCGTCTGATAACGCCCAAGATCTCCAACCATGCTATGGGATGCTACTTTGTTAATCATCTCTTGAATTTCTTCTGGATAATTAAAGCTGGCAATTTGAAATCCTGTAATTGTCATGCCAATCTTCATTAACTCCATATCAAGATCTTCTCCTATTCCTTTGGCAATTTCATAGGAATTGGCTTGCAGATTAAAAAGATCTTTTCCTTCTTGCATGATCCACTTCATGAGCAATGGATCAAGAAGAGCTAATACTCTCTCTTTCACTTCTTCTATAGAATATTGTTGCTTAATTCCTGCAATTTTATCAATTAATGTAAGATAATCATTCACTTTACAGTTAAACGTTCCAAATACTCGTATTGGAAGTCCTCCCGGAAGACTTTCATAAGGCATATTAATTGCTTTTTTCGTTCCCCATTTTATCGTAAATTCTTTTGTGTTAATAAATAAAACTTCTGCTCGAAGTCCGCTATGAAAGCCAAACTTAAACCCTTTTAAAGAAGAAAGAAATGGTATAATTTCGGATTCTATATCAAAACTTCCCTCATCTGTAAAAATCCCCTCTCTCTTTCCATTATAAAGAAAAATCGCATCTTGCCCCGGACGAATAATAAGCTTAGAACCTTTTTTAATTTCTTTATCATTCCACTTCCAAAAAATTAAATCATCTCGATACTCTTCCCACTCTATTACATTTGCAAATTGTCCTGAAAATAATCCCATACTACTCCTCCTAATTGATTTTCTATCTTTTTATCTATCGTATACAAAGCTGTCTGTTCTACTTCCACTTTTCTATATACTACTTGTTGTTCTATGTTTAATTCTGTGTTTCCTATTTCTTTCTTGCTATCAGTCTCTGAAAACATATAGATACCAAGAAGTGCTAACATAATCACAATAATCATAGCTGTTATTTTCACAGGACTTTTTGGATATTCTCCTTTTATTCTTCCATTTTGTCCATTCACCACAACTTGATATGTTTTATTTTTATAATGATACGACGTTGCATAAATTGGCACTAATATGTATTTATAAGTTTCTTTTGAAAATCTAGGCGAAATCTGAATCACGTCGGCACAATCATAACGCTTTAAAATATCTTCATACGCCATATTTTCTAATTGTATCTTCATTTCTGTTTTTGCTTCTTCATGCCCATCCTCTAACGCAACACTATAATTTTCTGCTACATATCCAGATAGATATTCTTTCGAATATGATTTTAAGCCTTGAAAGGAAAATGGTTCAATTCCTTCCAATAATTCATCTTGAAATCGATTACTTGCTGGAACTTGTATATCATCAAAAAAAGTATCCATCACTCCTGTCACTGGGTACCAATCAATAACTGTTCTTGTTTGTTCATTTCCTTTAGAATCTCGGTATCGTTCCACTCGATGCCTTCCTCCACGTCCTCTATATGGACAGTGAATTTTTGCATCAAACGTCCAATACGGTACATAAACACCAATATATTTATCTCTTTGATAAAGGTGTTTTAATGCATTTGGTGCAAACCAACGCTTTTTGATCCAATTTCTAAAGATTTCTTTGAGTTTATTAGAATCTATACGAAACGGAATCACTCCATCTGGGATGATTCCATCTTCTTGCATATCAGCTATAACATAATGACTTCCACAATAAGGACATTCTATCGTAGCATCAAATTGTTCCACCTCTAATTTTGCTCCACAGCCTTGACATTGAATGGTTTTTGTTTCCTTTTCTTCTACCGTCATGCGTTGCTTTGCTTTTATTGTCAATGGATGCTCTATAATCTGCTCTTCGTAGTGGTTAATTTGTATACTAAGCCCGCAATGTGGACATTTTAGAGTTTGACTCTTTACATCAAACTCCATAATCGAACCACATGATTCACATAAAAATACTTGTTCTTGTTTCATATATTTATAATCCTAGTTTTGCTTTCATTGCAGCTAGTTCATCTTCGATTTGCTTATCACTTGACACTGTTGTATCATACTTTTCCATTAGGTCTTCTACAGAAGTTTCTTCTTTTCTTTGATTTAATTCCGCCATAGCATTGGCTTCATCTAGCATCTTATTCGCCTTTGCTTCCATTTTATCAAAAGAAGACAGTGCCGTCGTCGCATTTCCTAATGAAGAACCGATTTGATTCACTCTTTCTTGTGCTTTTGCCATAGCGACTTTTGCTTTGATTTCATCTCTTCTCGTGTTCAAGGAAGCCATATCCTTTACTAATTTATCATGCATTTCTTGCATTTTTTGTGCATTGGCTTTTGCTAGTTCGTAGGTTTGTAATAACATACTTTCTTTTTTCGTATACTCTCCCTTTTTCTCAAGAAATGTTTTCGCATCCTTTTCATTTCCTAAAAGCAATGCTTTTTCTGCATAACTTGTAAGTTTTTCTATCATTTCCTTACATTCATCTAACTCTCTTTTTGTACGTCTTTCTTCTGCCATAATAGAAGCAGTTTCTGCCTTTACACTTCCAAGGTCCCTTTCTAAGTCTCTTACATACTGATCGATCATTTTAGCTGGATCTTCTGCTTTATCTAATAATGCATTCATATTTGCTGACATAATATCTGTAAACCGTTTTAAAATTCCCATAATTCCTATTCTCCTCTTCTTCTTTCTCTTTTATTTTTCATCAAACACTTTCTTATCACTTCTTAATTCTATCATTCACTATCATTTTTCATAGTTTATTTGAGCATAATCCCCAAAATTCACTGACAGATATTTTCATTATACCACAAAACTCTATCACTTTCCTTAATTCTTTCTAAAAAAGTGTGACTTTTTATTTTTTTTACTTTCTTTCTTTTTTTATGCTATAATAAAAATAATAAGCCAAACATACTATGCCAAAAACTAGGAGGTATTTTCATGGATATTAAAGATTATATTGCACAATGGTGCAAGTTGGATTATATTCTCCCAGAAGATATTCCAGATATTGAGTTATATATGGATCAAGTAACAACTTTTATGGAACAACATTTTTCCAACTCAAAACGATATAAAGAAGATAAAACTTTAACAAAGACAATGATTAATAATTATACAAAGCATAAATTAATGCCACCCCCTCAAAAAAAGAAGTATAATAAAAATCAAATTTATCTGCTTATTTATATATACTACTTTAAAAATATTTTATCCATTAGTGATATTCAAAAACTGCTAAATCCATTAACCGAACATTTTTATCAGTCCTCTTCCATTAGTAATAAAGTTGATTTTCCTCAGATCTATCAATCTTTATATGAATTAGAACATGAACATCATTATAAAATCAAAGAAAGTATCGAAGAAACGGTAGAATTAGCTTTATCTGCCTTCCCTGATTTAGAAGGTACAGACAAAGAGTTGTTGCAAAATTTCACAATTATTGCTCTACTAAGTTACGATATTTTCTTAAGAAAACAAATTATTGAGAAAATGATTGATAATCTATACTCTCCAAAAATTTCTGATACATGTGAATCTTCTAATAAAAAAAAGAACTAGCATAATCCAAACAATAAAATGGGATAGCCAGAAATATTTCTAGCTATCCCATTTTATTTTCTTCTTACTCATTTTCTTCTTTTGGCTTAATACGTGCAAATACCATATCGTATCCGTCATTTCCATAATTTAAAGAACGATTTACACGACTAATCGTTGCGGTAGAAGCTCCTGTCTTTTCAGCAACTTCTAAATACGTATTACGCTCACGAAGCATTTTTGCTACTTCAAATCTTTGAGCCAATGATAATAATTCATTCACTGTACATAAATCTTCAAAGAAGTCAAAACATTCATCCACATTTTCTAATGTTAAAATTGCTTCTAATAACTGTTTCACAGCCTCTGTTTTAATTCCTTTTCCCATAAAACACCTCGTCATTTTCATTCACAATCGAAAAATATTTTCTCACTGTGTGAGTTACTTTGTTTTCTATTGCATTTCAAAAATTTGTATCCTACGAAGCGATTCCCTCTGAAGTAATGAATCATTTAATTGTTTATCCTTACCCACTATAGCAAAACAGAGTGTTAAAGTCAAATACTTTCCTTAACGAATTTTATATCTTTTCACAGAGCTCCTAGTGTTTCAATAATTTTCTTCTTATAAAAAAGAAATTCTTCTGTAATAGGAAAATCTTTCCGTCTTGGTTTTGGCTGTTGAATAACGATTTCATCTGTAATTCTACCCGGATTACCGGTTAATAAATAAATACGATCCGATAACAAAATAGCTTCATCGATATCATGGGTAATAAAAATCGTTGATAATTGAATCTTTTCCATAACGTCCAAATACCAACGGTGAATCCCACTTTTTGTAATCGTATCAAGGGCACTAAATGGCTCATCTAAAAGAGCAATTCCCCCTTTGTCTTCTTGTTTCACATGGGAAGATAAGTAAGTTCTAAGAAGTGCTGCCCTTTGTCTCATCCCACCAGATAACTGATTGGGATATTTTTTTTCCGTTCCTTGTAATCCAAATTGTATAAAATAAGAAAGTGCTTTCTGCCTTGCTATTTTTTTTGGAACACCTTTTATAATAAAAGGAAGTGCTACATTATCTAATACTGTTTTATAAGGCATTAATAAATCTTTTTGAAGCATATAACTAATGTGCCCTGCCTGTCCTGTAATGTCATTTCCATTGAGATATACACTGCCTTCTTCTGGCTGTAAGAGGCCAGAAATTACGTTAAATAACGTTGTTTTTCCGGCCCCACTAACACCAAGAAGACAGACTAATTCCTTATCATGTACTTTAATGGAAATATCTTCAATGACTTTTTTTCCATGGAAGCACTTTGTTATTTGATTTGTCACTAGCTCTGCCATTTTCTCACCTATTCTGTTAAATACTTATTCGTAAATCCAATATTGTTTGGTATCGTACCTTCTACTAATCCCTCTTTGGAAACCCACTCATAGAAGGCATTCCAACGATCTGCATCGATATATCCCCAGTATTTTGCTTCTGCCTGATATTGATCCGCTAACCATTGTTGACTTGCAATGGCAATTTCTTCATCTAATTCTGGCACTTGTTTCACTAAGATTTTGGCAGCATCTTCTGGATTTTCCATAGCATATTCATATCCTTTTTTCACTGCCTGTAAAAAGGCTTTTGCAGTGTCTTCATGTTCTTCCAAATAAATATCATTTCCAATAATGACAGGTGTATAGTAATCAAAGACTGGATTAATATCTTTAAAAGCAAAATAATCCGTTTCCAATCCTTTTATTTTTGTCGCCATACCAGCCCAAGCATAATATACCCAAAGACAATCTACTTGCTTTGATTGTAATGCAGAGTATTCATCTGTCACTGTACTTGGAATCATTTCCACTTTGCTATAATCTCCTCCATCTTCCTCTACTACATTTTGAATCATAGCTGTTTCAATCATGCCATCCCAAGTGGCATATTTATGATTTTCCATTCCTTTTGGAACATCAATTCCTTCTCCCTTTCTAGAGAGAATCCCAGAAGTATTATGCTGAATAATAGCAGCAACTGCTGTAATCGGAAGTGGTGAATCTGTGGCATAAGTTGGTGCTAATGTATCTTGGAACGACACTCCAAACTGTGCTTTTCCTGTAGCAATAAGTGCTTCTGCCCCATCTTCTGGTGGTTGCACAATTTTTACATCTAATCCAGCTTCCTCAAAATATCCTTTTTCTTGTGCCACATAAACACCTGTATGATTTGTGTTTGGGGTCCAATCTAATACAAACATAATCTGTTCTTTCCCTTGTGCCGTATCATTCTCACCATTACTGCCTTTTTTCATACTACAAGCCGTCGTACTACCTATAAGTACCATAGCTAATCCAAATGCTAGGAGCGATTTCCCATATTTTTTCATACTGTTTCCCTCTTTCTTTTTATTTTTGTCTAATTCTTATTTCTCCAATACTGACTCTTGCTTTTGTTCTTCTCTTTCCCAAGGCATACTTACTTTTTGTAAAATATTTACAATCGAAATTAATAATAAACTAATAAAAGAAATTAAAAAAATAACTGCAAACATTTTATCAAAGGCAAAAGATTTCCTAACTCTTGTCATATAAACACCTAGACCACTTTCCCCACCTAACCATTCGGCAATAACAGCACCTACAATCGCATAAGATACCGAAATTCTAAGGCTGGAAAAGAAATCCCCAAGACAACTTGGTAGTTTTACATGCCAAAAAATTTGTCCTCTTTTGGCTCCCATAGAGCGCAATAACTGAATCGTATCTTGATCGATGGATTGAAACCCATGAAAAACACCAACGGCAATTGGAAAAAACGTTACTAGCACAATAAGCACCACTTTAGGAGTCATTTCATATCCTAACCATAAAACAAGAAGTGGTGCAATGGCTACCGTTGGAATCGTCTGCGTTAAAACAATAATTGGATAAAAGGCTTTATAAAATCCTTCATACCGATCCATGAGCACTGCTACCAAAAATCCAATGCAAACACCAAGTAAAAGTCCTAAAAAGGCCTCCATTAATGATGTTTGTAAATGCTCCATAAGAAGTGGAAAGTCATTTACAAATGCTATAACTACTTTCGTTGGAGATGGCAGCATAAATTCCGGCACCAACTGAAGAGTACAAACGATATGCCATATTAGAAGAAGAGCAACAATAGCACTGAGCGAATAACATTTATTGATGATGTTTTGTAACTTTCTTTTCAATCGTTAAAATATCTCCTTGTGGTTTATAACTTACTTTAATATAGGCAGCAACCGATGGCGCACCAGCACGAATAGCAATATGTTGACACTCCTTTACAATATCCATAAGCGCATCATAATCACCTTCGATTGTTGTTTCAAAAGGTCCAACATAGTAGTTGTATCCTGTGCTTTTAATATAGGCGATAACCTCATCTACAACACGAATTAACTCTTCATCATTTTCCATATTTGGTAATACTTGAATTGCAACACTTGCGTTCATTTTTTTCCTCCTTCTTTCAGTTCCTTTTGATCCATAACAGAAAATTTTTCCTTATACCCTTATAGTAGGATACCATATGAATAGACAAATGATTGATAATAAACAGAAAACCCTCATCTTTGTCAGACGAGGGTTGATCGTTTTCATTACATCTATGCTATTTTAAATAGAGTATCCGATGATATTCTAAATAAATATCCAAAGATAAATTTCATAATCTACCTACGCTGGCATTATCCAGATCAGGCAAAAGGCTTTAAAAACATTGGAGTAGTTTTAATCTCAGCCGAATTCATTCGACTCACCTGTTATGTATTTGTTTCTAGTATTTATTTTGATTACTTTTTTAGTGTACTGTTTTCTATGTATTGTGTCAAGAAAAAAGTCAGAATTCTCAGGCAAAACGCATGAAAGTTTTTTCTCCCCCTAACATTTTG
>JADIML010000005.1 GCA_017694765.1 Candidatus Scybalomonas excrementavium | reverse complement strand
GCGGAACCAACAAATGATTGGACATGGGATGATGTAAAAGAAGCTTCTAAGCAGATTTCAGAGAAATTAGATGGAATGAAAGGATTCTCTTTCCAGATGAAACCAGATCCTTATGATTTTGAAATGTATTTGTGGAGCAACGGAAGTAGCTATGTTGACAAAGATGGTAACTTAGAAGGTAGCTTAAATTCTGAACAGTCTGTACAAGTATTACAGATGTTCCAAGATATGGAAAAAGAAGGATACGCAGTTGCAACAGAACAAACAGGTACTGATGAATTCCGTGCAGGTCAAACAGCTATGTATGTGTATGGTTCTTGGGCAATCGATAGTTTAAATGCAGATGGATTAAACTATGGTGTTGTAACAATTCCATCTTTTGCTGGACAGGAAAAATCTAAGAGTATTTTAAGTTCTTCCGGTGTATCCATTTCAAAAGACTGTAAAAATAAAGAAGCTGCTTGGGAATTTGTAAAATTCTGGACAAGCGAAGAAATGAACAAAGAAAGAATTGGACTAGAACTTCCAGTATTATATAGCGTAGTAGAAGCAGAAGGTATTATGGAACAACCAGAATATGCACCATTTTATACAATGCTTGAACAAAGTGAAGGAACAACACCAGCAAGTTTCTTAATTGAAAGCTGGCCAGAATTAAAAGATACACTTTCTCTTTCTTTTGAACGTATCTTTAATCCAAGTTCAATGGAAGATCCAAAAACAGTATTAGATGAAGCTGCTATGCAATAAGGCGTAGCAGTTTAGAATGGGAGGAGAACCAATGAATAAGAAGTCATTTTGGAAGAAATCAACCCCATATCTCTTTATTTTACCGTGGATTATTGGGTTTTTAGTATTTACAGCAGGACCGCTTATCCTATCACTTATTATGAGTTTCTTTGACTGGCCGATTACTGGTTCGCCAGAATTTATTGGACTTGGAAACTATGTAAAGATGTTTACGTCCGATCCGCAGTTTAAAAAATCTTTAATGATTAGTTTAAAATATGCAGCAATTTTTGTTCCTCTTAACATGGCAATTGCATTGTTTTTAGCGATGTTAATTACACAGCCGGTTAAAGGAGTAAAAATTTACCGTACCTTATTTTATATTCCAGCTGTTATTTCAGGAGTAGCAGTGTCTATTATTTGGGGTTGGATTTTAAAAGGAGATTATGGGGTATTAAACTATTTATTATCATTACTTGGTATGAAAGGGCCGAACTGGTTGGTCGATCCATCTTGGGCGCTTCTAGCGGTTATTATTGCCAGTGCTTTTGGTGTTGGTACAATGATGCTTATCTTTTACACAGATATTAAAAATATACCAAATGATATTTATGAAGCAGTATCTTTAGATGGTGCAAGCCCTGCAAGACAGTTCTTTAGCATCACACTGCCAATTATTACACCAACGATTTTATTTAACTTAATTACCTCTTTAATTAGTTCATTCCAACAAGTAACACTGGTTATGTTGTTAACCGGTGGTGGTCCATTGAAATCCACTTATTTCTACGGACTTTATACTTATAATAACGCATTTAAGTATCATAAATTAGGATATGCAAGTGCCAATGCGTGGGTTATGTTCGTTATTATTTTAATACTAACAGCACTGGTATTTAAATCTTCTTCTGCATGGGTATTTTATGAAACAGAAGCAAAAACAGTAAAAAGTAAGCAAAAAGGAGGGAAAAAGAAATGAGAATGTCAAAGAAAGCAAAAGTCATTATATACGTTTTACTGACTTTAGTAGCAATTTATTTTATGGCACCATTTGTTTATTTGTTTTTCTCCACTTTTAAAACAGAGGCAGAAGCCATTGCTTATCCTCCAAAGTTATTTCCATCAAAGTGGCTTGTTAGCAACTTCATAGAAGCATGGAACGCACAGCCATTTGGAACTTATTTGTGGAACTCAATTGTTGTTACCGTTTTAACAACTGCAGGACAGATTATTTCCTGTTCATTAGTTGCTTACGGGTTTGCACGTTTTGAGTTTAAAGGAAAAAATATTTTATTTATGATTTTATTATCTACGATGATGATTCCATGGGATGTAACAATGATTCCACAATATATGGAATTTAATCTCTTTGGTTGGATTAATACGCTAAAACCTTTGATTATCCCAGCATGGTTTGGTTCTGCTTATTATATTTTCTTAATGAGACAGTTTTTAATGGGAGTGCCAAAGGATTTTGAAGAGGCAGCACTCATCGATGGAGCCAATCAGTTTCAAATTTATTGGAAAATCTTTATGCCAATCTTAAAGCCATCTTTGATTTTAGTAGGTGTGCTCAATATGATCACGGTATGGAACGATTACCTTGGACCATTGATTTTCTTACAAGACAGAAAAAAATATACATTAGCATTAGGACTTGCTTCTTTTAAAGGAGTCCATGAAACACAGATTATACCAATGCTCTGTATTACTGTTATTATGATTATTCCTCCAATTATCGTATTTATTATTGCACAAAAATACATTGTTGAGGGAACCGGTGGAGCAATTAAATAATGAAGGGATTCAAGTTCGCAAAGCGTATGTTTCATTGTTATTTAAGATAGGACACTGTGAAAAAGGGGTTGTTACAACTGGTATCCTTAAGTAGTAACAATCCCTTTTGTATGTAAAAAAAGAAAAGCAAGGAGATAGAAATATGACTAGAAGAATTATGAAAAGATGGGAAAATCCAATGTTAGAACATATTGGAAGAAGAGAGGCTAGAACAGCATTTTATAAAGATTCTTCTGAACATCGTTCCTTAAATGGAGAGTGGAAGTTTTGCTATTTAGAAGCACCAGAACTGTCTCCAAATGGATTTATGCTAGAAGAAACAAATTGTGATGACTGGGATACGATTGACGTGCCATCTGTTTGGCAACTCCGTGGATACGATAAGATGCACTATACAGATGTATGGTATTTATTTCCGATTCGACCTCCGTTTGTTCCATCAAAAAATCCAACTGGAATTTATAGAAAAGTAATGACACTAACAAAAGAAGATTTTCAAAATGATATCATTTTAAAATTTCATGGTGTGGATAGCGCCTTTGATGTTTGGGTGAATGGACATCATGTAGGTTATAGTAAAGTAAGTCGCTTGCCTAGTGAGTTTGACATTACTTCTTTTGTAAAAGAAGGGGAAAATACCATTGTAGCAAGAGTATATAAGTGGTCGGATGGAACGTATTTAGAAGATCAGGATATGTGGTGGTATTCTGGAATTTAT
>JADIML010000060.1 GCA_017694765.1 Candidatus Scybalomonas excrementavium | reverse complement strand
AGCGTCAGATGTGTATAAGAGACAGGAAGAGAACAAAATAAAGCTTGTAACCTTCCATAATTTATCATTCCTCATTTTAGCTCTCCTTTGTATCACATATTCTATTATTTCATCGCAAAATCTCATTTATTTTTACCATTATAACATAGCATGTCTTTTTTTGTAAGCAAAAGAAAACTCTGCATTTCTTTTGATTTGCAGAGTTTTCTTTCTTGTATGCTATTTTGTTAGAAAGTAAGAGTACGATTATTGTTCTCCGTTTGCCATAGCTTCTTCTTGACGTCTAATCATTTCTTTTACCATGTAACCGCCAACGCTACCGTTCTGGTAAGAAGTTAAATCTCCATTGTATCCCTGTTTTAAAGGCACACCAATTTCATTTGCAATTTCCATTTTGAAACGGTCTAATGCACCTTTTGCATGTGGTACTTCTACTCTGTTTGAATTTCTGCTCATAATAACGCCTCCTATTCTTTGTGTTCTTACATGAACTATTTTTAGAATCTATAGTCGATAACAAAAGCATTTTGTTCTACAAACTGTTTTTGTTTGTGACTATGTGATTATTATGTGCAAAGTTTTTTTTCATACACTAGAAGATTTTAGTAAATTTAGCAGTGTAAATAGTACACACGAATGAAACCGAATAACAATAAATGAACTGGATAAAACCAATAAAATATATATTTCATTTTTAATCCTCTTGTTCCATTATAGTTTGCAATAAAAGCAAAGGCAAGTGGAGCTGAAATTTCCCATATAAATAAAAGACTACCAAATTTACATAACGATTTTTTTTCTTTTTTTATTCGATATAATAGAAAAATAGCAATCACTCCAAATGCTCCATAATCTGTTTTTCCTATATGAGCTATAAGAATACATACTATAATTCCAAACCATTTTAGAAGAAAATGGAACTCTTTTTTAGAACCATATTCATAAATTAAAATTGCTATATAACCAAGAAATAGTGTAAACATTACGTTTTGATACCCGAAATAAAACCATGTTCCATGAACTGCTAAATTAAAAGGTATTTCTGCTATCCATGCAAAGACTGCTAATTGAATCCCATATTTTTTTCGATTTCTCGTATGCTCAACCCCCTCTAATAATAAGAAAATAAAAATAGGAAAAGCAATACGTCCAATCAATCTTAATATAAAATCAACATAAAAAAGCCACTGTGGATAATAATATCGCATGATATATGGTTCTAATAACACTGCTCCAATATGATCGAGGAACATTGTCGTAATCGCTATTAATTTCAGTGTACTATTGCTTAAGCCTTTTCTATCCGTTTGTATATCCATCCTCTTTCCCTCCTAACATTTCGTTATGACTTTGTTCTAAGTAAACGCATCGCATTTAAAATAGCAATAATAGATACTCCTACATCTGCAAATACTGCTTCCCACATATTAGCATAGCCAAATGCTGCCAAGAGCAATACAAATCCTTTTATGCCCAATGCTAAAACAATATTTTGTTTTACAATGAAAATGGTTTTCCTTGCGATTTTTTGTGCAATCACTAATTTATGTGGCTGATCATCCATAATCACAATATCAGCTGCTTCAATGGCTGCATCGGAACCTAACCCTCCCATTGCCACACCAACATCAGCTCTAGCTAGTACAGGTGCATCATTCATTCCATCACCTACAAAGACTAGTTTTTCATTTTTATTTAATTGACTTATCCATTGTTCTACATAATGTGCTTTATCTGCTGGAAGTAAATCGGTATGCACTTCTTGAATTCCTAATTGTTTTGCTACGCTTTCTCCTACTTCTTTCACATCTCCAGTCAACATAACTGTTGTACATTTTTGCTCATTCCAATAGGAAATCGTTTCTTTTGCATCTTCTTTTATCTCATCTCCAATGACAAGTGCTCCCATATATTTGCCATCCACTGCCACATATACAATCGTTCCTATTTTTTGTGGTTTTTCATAAGTAATGTGATATTGTTCCATTAACTTATAATTTCCTATTAATACTGTCTTTCCCTCTCGAACTGACTTCGTACCAAATCCTGCAATGTCTTGATATTGCTCCACTTGTTGACGATCTAATAGTTTCTCATAAGCATTTTTAATAGAAATTCCAATTGGATGATTGCTATCAATTTCTCCATATGCTGCATATTCTAATAACTGTTCTTTTGCTACATTGTTTTCTGGAAGCAGATCGGTTACTTGAAAACTTCCTTTTGTCAATGTACCTGTTTTATCAAATAGAACTACTTTGGTACTAGCTAATAACTCTAAATAATTACTTCCTTTTACAAGAATTCCTTGTCTAGAGGCAGCACCAATTCCACCAAAGAAACTTAATGGAACAGAGATTACAAGAGCACATGGACAAGATACAACTAAGAAAATAAGTGCTCTATGTATCCAATTGGCAAAATCTAAACTTCCTGATACAAGAGGAGGTATTACTGCTAAAAATAATGCTCCAATAACAACTGCTGGTGTGTAATATCTCGCAAAACGTGTAATAAAATTTTCACTCTTAGCTTTTTTACTACTTGCATTTTCTACCAATTCTAAGATTTTTGAAACCGTTGAATCTTGAAATTCCTTATTTACTTCAACAATAATTGTTCCAGATTGATTGACACAACCACTTAATGCAAGATCTCCTATTTGTACTTTTTTAGGTACTGGTTCTCCTGTCAACATAGAAGTATCGATCAATGTTTCCCCGTCTACAATGACCCCATCTAAAGGAATCTTTTCTCCTGGACGGATTAAAATACGAGCTCCAACACTCACTTCTTCTGGCATCACAACTTCTACTTTGCCATCTACAAGTAAGTTAGCTTCATCTGGATATAAGTCCATTAACGAACTAATGGATTTTCTTGAACGCTCCACAGCAACACTTTGAAACAATTCTCCAATTTGATAAAATAACATGACAGCTACTGCTTCTGGATACTCTTTTGTTAAAAGAGCACCAATCGTCGCAATCGCCATTAAAAAGTTTTCATCAAATACTTGCCCATTTTTTATATTGTTGACAGCTCTCAATAAAACATCATATCCTGCAAGCAAATATGCTCCAAATAAAAATAGTATTTCTATCCATTCTATTTTTAAACCACTTCGAAAAAACACTCCAATTCCATAAAAAAGCCCACTAAGAAGTAAACGATACAACATCTTTTTTTGTCTTTTTGTCATAAAATCGCCTCCTAACTATATGAATCTTCCCTTTACCAAGCTCCATGCCATTCTATCTCATATAGATGACATGGGAACTTTTTTACATGATAAGGAATTCTTCTTAGTAAATTATTTCTATCATATGAAAAACACACGATATAAGAATGATATATAAGTCCTAGTAAGGAAATTATCGAATAATCGAACAATCTCCTTCTATTTTTTTACAAGCTTTTTCTGCTTCTTCTAAAATTTCATCTATTTTTGTCTCATCAAATTCCATTGTTAATCTCTGTGTCATAAAACTAATGGTTGCATTTTCTACTCCATCAATTTTATTAATAGCACTTTCCATTTTTGCTGCACAATTTGCACAATCTAAATTTTTCATTCTAAATACTTTCTTCATAACATTCTCCTTTTAATCTCTATCTTCTAATATATGTTCCATTCCTTGGTTGACAATCGTACGAACATGAGAATCTGCCAAAGAATAAAAAACGGTTTTCCCTTCTCTTCTTGATTTTACAAGTTTTGATTGCTTTAACACTCTAAGTTGATGTGATATAGCCGATTGACTCATATTTAATAGTTGTGCGATATCACAAACACACATTTCAGATGCAAATAGTACATAAATAATTTTCATTCTTGTACTATCTCCAAATACTTTATATAACTCTGCTAAATCATATAACACTTCTTCTTTTGGCATTTTGGATAACACATTTTGTATAATATCATCATGCACATGTACACTATCACAACATACCTGCTTCTCACTTTGCATAGACATTCTCCTTTCCTACATATTACTTTATTATTTAAATATATGAACAATTATTCATATATTCATTATATCATATATTTCTATATTGTCAATCTCTTTTCCAACTTCTCTTCTATTTTTATTCTCCTTAATTTTTCTTATTTATATACAAAAACAGCAGTATGTGAT
>JADIML010000059.1 GCA_017694765.1 Candidatus Scybalomonas excrementavium | reverse complement strand
GTATGAAGCGAACAGAAAATGAACTAAAAGCACAAATTGAGAAATTAAAACGTTCTGAAAACGAATTACAAATAAAACTTCGTACACAAAAAAAATAACATGAAATTAGAGAGGAAAATAGGAAGAAATTAATATGCAAAAAATAGAAATTTTAGCTCCAGCAGGCTCTTATGAAAGTCTTTTAGCAGGAATTGCCAATGGTGCAGATGCCGTTTATTTAGGTGGAGCATCTTTTGGGGCTAGAGCTTATGCTGGGAATTTTACAGAAGATAAGTTAAAAGAAGCAATTGATTATGTTCACTATCATGGGAAAAGTTTATATTTAACCGTTAATACACTATTAAAAAATGAAGAGTTGGAAGAAGGACTTTATGAATACATACTTCCATTTTATGAACAAGGTCTGGATGCAGCAATTGTTCAAGATATGGGAGTTTTACATTTCCTACATAAACATTTTCCTAAATTACCTCTTCATGCTAGTACACAGATGACAGTAACAAGTACAGAGGCTGCACGCTTTTTAAAACAGTGTGGTATTACAAGGATTGTTCCAGCAAGAGAATTGTCATTAAATGAAATTTATGAAATGAAGAGAGCTTCTGGTTTGGAAATTGAATCTTTTGTACATGGAGCATTATGTTACTCGTATTCTGGACAATGTCTTATGAGTAGTATGATCGGAGGAAGAAGTGGAAATAGGGGGCGTTGTGCACAGCCATGTCGTTTGCCATATGAATTAAAGACAACATCTGGTGAGTCTCTTGGAAAGAAAGAGGAATGTTATCGTCTAAGTCCAAAAGATTTATGTGCACTTGATGAAATTCCACAGATGATTCAAGCAGGAATTGATTCTTTTAAGATCGAAGGACGAATGAAAAAACCAGAGTATGTGGCAGCAGTTACTCGAATGTATCGAAAATATGTGGATCAATACTTAGAGAATCCCAAAAAACCATATCGAGTAGAAGAACAGGATTATAAACAGCTTATGGAGCTTTATAATCGTGGAGGATTTACACAGGGATATTATGAAAAACATAATGGAAAAGATATGATGTCTATGAAGCGTCCAAACCATCAAGGACTTTTGGTAGGAGAGATTCAACAGATCAAAGGAAACCAAATCTTTTTTGTTTGTAAGGAAACTATTCATCCTAAAGATGTGTTAGAAGTTCGTCAAGGAGAGCAAGGCGTTGCAGAACTTACCTCACCAGTAGCTTGTGAAAAAGGAAAGAAAATCTGCTTAAATGCCAATAATTTAAGAAAATTAAAAATTGGACAGCCTGTATACCGAATGAAAAATAAACACATGATTGAGGAAATGGAAAAACAATGGGATAAACATCAAGATAAAATAGGATTAGTTTGTCAGGGTGTTTTTCAGGAAGGAAAAAAAGCAATTTTGCGTTTAAGCGGTAAAGGAACTACTTGTGAAGTAGTTGGAAATATCGTGGAATCAGCGCAAAAACAGCCGATGACAGAAGAAAAGATCATGTCACTTCTTAATAAGACAGGTGGAACAGAATATTATTTTGAAAAAATTGAATTGGATATTTCAGATAATATATTTTTGCCTGTGCAAGCCGTAAAAGAATTAAGAAGGCAAGCAATCCATCTTTGGGAAGAGGAACGTGCAAGTCAATATCGTAGAAATGATGCAATTTCAAGAGAAGAACGTAAAGAGATTGGTGAGTCAAGAAAACAAGAAGAATCCAAGGAAAAATCACTAGAAATTGCAGCTTCATTTCTTACAGAAGAACAATTAGACGAGCTATTAACAATATCACAAGTTTCCATTATTTATTTAGAATTAGTTGCTATGTCTATGGAACAAGCAATTGTATATGCAAAACGCATTCATGAAGTGAATAAAAAATGTTATTTAGCATTTCCACAAATTTTTAGAACAGAAGCTAAGAGAGAATGGATAAAAGAAATTGATACGATAGTAAGCGATTCTTTTGATGGTTATTTGATTCGAAATTTAGAAGAATATGTACGTTTATCCGATGCTATTTCAAAGAAAGAAGTAGAAGATAGGAAAGAAAGCCTATGGAAGAAAGAATGGGTGCTTGATTATACGATGTATCAATATAATAAGCAAGCAGAGCAATTTTATAGAGAACATGCAAAAGGAAAATCATTTACTACAACATTTCCATTAGAGTTAAATTATCAAGAGATTAAGAAGATGAATTATCAAAATGGAGAGTTAATTGTATATGGTCGTTTGCCACTTATGGTATCAGCTCAATGTCAATGGAAACAAAGTAAAGGGTGCATTGGTGTTACAAAGCCTGTAATACTAAGAGATAGAAAGCAAAGTGATTTCTTTGTATTAAACCAGTGTAAATATTGTTATAATACTATTTATAGTGACAAGCCTCTTTGTTTATATTCTCAAAAAGAAGAAATTGAAGAATTATCAGTAGAAAGGGTTCGTTTACAGTTTGTAGATGAGAATAAAAAGCAAGTAAAAGAGCGAGTGAATGAAGCGATTTCCGTTTTCTTAGATGGAAAAGAAGTACCATTTTTAGAGAAAGAATTTACAAAAGGACATTGGAAACGCGGAATTGAATAGGAGAGAAGCATGATAACAATTATTGCAGTTTTATCAAGATATATGATTATCATTATGGGTGCTATTTATACACTTTCATGTTTTACGATCTTTCGTCCATCCAATGCAGATAGACAAAATATTTTGCTGAATCGGCAATTAAAAAAATTATTTATTTTTCATTTCTTTTGTTATTTAGTGTTGTATTTAAGAACAGAAGATAATAAGACAAATATTCTTTGGTTTTATTTGGCACAAGTTATTTTTATCGTAGTGGTGCAATTATTATATCGTTTTATCTATCCAAGTAGTTCAAGGTTGATTACAAATAATATGTGCTTTTTATTAGCATTAGGATTTACTATTTTAACACGCCTAAACTATGATTTAGCAGTGAAACAATATATCATTGTCTGTGCTTGCGTTCTTATATCAGCAATTGTGCCATATTTAATTGGGACAAAGAAGGGATTTGGAAAATATTACTGGTTTTATGGAGCAGTTGGTTTTTTACTGCTTGTTAGTGTGTTTATTATTGGTGCAAGGAAGAATGGGGCTGTTAACTGGATTAAAATTGGTCCGATTATGTTACAGCCATCTGAATTTGTAAAAATATTATTTATTTTCTTTATTGCATCTATGTTGGCAAGAAGTAATGAATTTCGAAATATTGTTATGACAACTGCTTTTGCAGCAGCACATGTTATTGTACTTGTATTGGAAAAAGATTTAGGGGGAGCATTACTCTTTTTTATCGTATACTTAGTTATGTTGCTTGTAGCAACAGGGAAGAAATTATATTTTTTCTTGGGACTTTTACTAGGTGCAATTGCAGCTGTTATCGCATACTATTTATTTACCCATGTGCAGACTCGAGTTGCTGCATGGCTTGATCCATGGTCAATTATTGATGGTGGTGGAAATCAGATTGCACAGTCTTTATTTGCAATCGGAACAGGTGGATGGTTTGGGCTTGGACTTAGTGAAGGGATGCCTTATAAAATTCCAGTTGTTGTATCCGACTTTATTTTTTCAGCCATTGCCGAGGAGTTAGGAACATTATTTGCCCTATTCCTATTATTAATTTGTGTGAGTTGTTTTGTATCTTTTGTTGATATTGCCATGCAAAATCGTGTAATGGTCTATAAATTATTGGCACTTGGATTTGGTGTTTGTTATATTTTTCAAGTATTTTTATCTGTTGGAGGGGTTACAAAGTTTATTCCATCTACAGGAGTTACATTGCCTTTAGTTAGTTATGGAGGAAGTTCGGTTGCAAGTTCTATTTTAGTATTTTCAATTATTCAAGGTCTTTATATGAAAGCTCATAAAGTGGAAAATAGCAATCATAAAAGCAGAATAGAGAAGAAAAGGAGTTAGTTAGTGTGAACTCAAAAAAAGAATCAAATGATCAAAATGGAATGCAAAATAAAAATCAAAATCATCAACCTTTTGAAAGAAAACAGACAAATTTAGAGGATTTGTTTGGTTTTGGATTTGAAGAAGAGACAAAGCGTTTTTTTGAGAAAAACGAAAAGGTTGTTGATCAAGATCAAATAGATAGAAATACGTTTGAGAGAAATAAAAAAGATGAGGATGAAATTCTCTTCGAATCTTATGAGGAAAATAAAGATAGCCAAGATGAATCCGATGAACATAAAGGAGGGAATCAGGAAGAGATTCTCTCCGAACCTTATGAGGAAAAAGTGGAAAATATAGATGGATTTGGGGATGAGAAACAGAATCAAGAAGAAGAGATTCTATTTGAACCTTATGAAGAGGAAGAGTTTGAAGAAACTGATAAAGGAGAAAATTGGAAGGAAAGAATTGCTAACTTCATGGCACCAAAAGGAAAAAAGGAGCAAAGAGATCAAGCTGGGATTAATCGACAGATTTTAAAGGTAGCATATCTATTTGCAGGATTATTTCTTGGATTAATGATTTATATTGGATATTTTGTGGAAATTGATAGTAAAGATGTTATTACAAATCCAAGAAATCAAAGACAAGATATGTTAGCAAAGTCGGTAGTTCGTGGAAATATTGAAAGTATTGATGGTGAGGTATTAGCAAAAACAGAAGTAGATGAAGATGGAAATGAGACCCGTGTTTATCCATTTGAACATTTATATGCGCATGTAGTAGGA
>JADIML010000058.1 GCA_017694765.1 Candidatus Scybalomonas excrementavium | reverse complement strand
AAAAAGCACTACGTGCGAACGATGCACAGCTCGCAAAGAAGATAATTTTGCTTCGCAAATTGCTCGCGCGCGGCAAAGTATGCATTGCTAGAAGTAACTTGAAGTCGCGAAGAGTGTGCAATGCACACTTTGTTCTAGAAGAAAAGAGTTAGAAATGATTAAAGATTTTTGGCGATTGGATCATATAAATCTAGCACACAATATTCATCAGAAGTAAAGTGAGTGCAATTTAAACAGCTTGGACATGAAGAATCACAAGCAGAGTTTGTAACACCTTGGTCTTTTTTGTCATAAGAAGTACATTTTTTAGCTACTTTTTCATAAGTTTCTTTACTTGCTCTCATAATGAAATCTCCTTTTTCTATGATTTTTGATATTCAGTAATAAGCTCAAAACAATTGAAAAATAAAACATGAATACAAAATTAGTATGAGTAAATTTAGAGAAATTATACAAAGAAATTCTTCTAGTTGACGAATAAAAGATATTGAATTATAATGGAACTTACGTTAATAATGGATCGGAACAAAGAATGATGAAATGGTAAAAGAAAGGCAGAATTAACATGATTAAGAGTATGACTGGATTTGGCAGAAGTGAAATAGTGACAGATACTTATAAAATTGTTGTAGAAATGAAGTCTGTGAATCATAGATATTGTGATATGACGATTAAAATGCCAAAAAAACTGAGCTTTTTTGAATCCAATATCCGAACTCTTTTAAAAGAATACATGCAAAGAGGAAAAGTTGATGTTTTTATCACCTATGAAGATTACACCGAAGCCAAGGTAAGTGTTCGTTATAAAAGGGAAATGGCACAAAAGTATCTCGAATACTTAAGACAGATGGCAGAGGATTTTGGAATTGAAGATGATGTTACAGTTTCGAAGTTATCCAACTACCCAGATGTTTTTACATTAGAAGAACAAACAGTTGATGAAAAAGAACTATGGAATGTGTTAGAAGTCCCAATTCGTGAAGCTGCTAGTAAGTTTGTTGAAACTAGAAAGGCAGAGGGAGAAAATCTGAAGAAAGATTTGATTCATAAGCTAGATGGAATGTCAGTTCTCGTTCATGAAATCGAGAAACGCTCTCCTGAATTATTACAAGAATATCGGAAAAAATTAGAATTAAAAGTAAAAGATTTATTAGAAACAAGTGGCATTGATGAGAGCAGAATTGCTGCTGAAGTAACGATTTATGCAGACAAAGTATGTGTCGATGAAGAAATTGTTCGTTTAAAAAGTCATATGGAAAGTACAAAAACGATACTTCTTTCTAATGAAGAAGAAAGTGTTGGAAGAAGACTTGATTTTATTGCGCAAGAGATGAATCGGGAAGCCAATACCATTTTATCAAAAGCAAATGACATAGAAATTTCCAATTATGCAATTGGATTAAAAACAGAGATTGAAAAAGTAAGAGAGCAAATTCAAAACATTGAGTAAGGACAAAGGAATGAATGGACTTATAAATATTGGATATGGGAATGTAGTCAATGGAGATAAAATTGTTGCAATTATCAGTCCAGAAGCAGCACCAATTAAACGTATGGTACAAAATGCAAAAGACGAAGGACGGGCGATTGATGCAACTTGTGGTCGCAAGACAAGAGCTGTTATTGTAACAGAGAGTAATCATTTAATTTTATCTGCTTTGATGCCTGAGACGATTACCAATCGCTATCAGGAAAGAGAATATTTAGAGTGGAAAGGTGAGGAAGATGAAGCGTAAAGGAAGTTTGATTGTTTTATCTGGATTTTCTGGAGCAGGAAAGGGAACAATTGTAAAAGAATTGATAAAGCAATACGGATATCAAGTATCGATTTCAGCTACAACACGCTCTCCTAGAGAAGGAGAAGTCCATGGAAAAGATTATTATTTTAAATCCAAAGAAGAATTTGAAGCAATGATTGAAGAAAATGGATTTATTGAGTGGGCAAAGTATGTTGGAAATTATTATGGTACGCCAAGAGCCTTCGTAGAAGAGGCATTAAATCAAGGGAAAAATGTTATTTTAGAGATTGAAGTACAGGGTGCTATGAATATTAAGGAACAGTATCCAGATGCGATTTTAATGTTCATTGCTCCACCAAGTGCAGAAATTTTAAGAGAGCGTTTAATCGGAAGAGGTACGGAAGATATGGAAACGATAGAGAAGCGTTTAAATCGTGCCAAAGAAGAAGTAAATGATATGGAACAATATGATTATTTAGTGATTAATGACAAACTTGATGAATGTGTAGAAGAGATTCATCAGATTGTTTTAAAAGAAAGCTGTCGTATGAAAGGACAGACTGATTTTATTCATACAATGAAACAAGAGTTACAAAATTTATAGTCGAAGGGAGACAAAAATATGATTCATCCATCTTATACAGAATTAATGGAAGTAGTAAATAGCGAGGTAGAACCAGGAGAACAGCCAGTAGCACAGAGCCGTTATTCTATCGTGCTTGCAACTGCAAAACGTGCTAGACAGTTAATTGCAGGAAATGAACCTTTTGTAAGAGATTATGGACAAAAACCACTTTCTATTGCTGTTGAGGAACTTTATAACAGTAAAATCAAAATTGTTGGAGATGAAGAAGAATAAAGAGCAGGAAAAAGCTGTCGCAAAGAAGAAATCTTGCGACAGCTTTTTGTATGAATGAGGAAAGTGTTATGAAAAAGTAATTTTTATTTGTGGAGGTGAGAAGAGATTGGAACGTTATGCAGATATTATTATTCATATATCTCATGAAGCTGTCGATCGCATTTTTCAGTATCGAATTCCAGAGCATTTGTATGAGCAGATTCAGATCGGTAGTCTTGTTATCGTACCTTTTGGAAATGGCAATCGAGTTCAAAAGGGATATGTTGTTGGGATTACAACGATTCCTAATTTTGATGTTACAAAAATAAAAAATGTTATTTCGATAGAAGAAAAAGGCGTTACCTTGGAATCACAGCTTATTCAACTGGCAAGCTGGATCAAAGAACAATATGGTTCCACAATGATCCAAGCCTTAAAGACAGTGTTGCCAGTGAAAGAAAAAATGGAACAAAAAGGAAATAGAGTGTTAGAGTTACGAATATCAAAAGAGGAAGCCAAAGAGAAATTAGAAGAATATGAGAAAAAACACTATACAGCAAAGGTTCGTTTGTTAAAAGGTTTAATGCAATATGGAAAGGTTGCTTATTCAGTAGCAACAAAGCAGTGGAAAGCAACAAAATCTGTGATTCAATCGTTAGAAGCAGAACAGGTACTTTTTCTTCACACAAAACAAATCCATCGAAACCCAGTGAATTATAAAAAAATAGAAGATTTAAAAGAGCAAGTGCCAATTTCCCTACGAGAAGAACAAAAGAAAATTGTAACGACATTTCAAACAGATTATGATAGTGGAATAAGAAAGACCTATTTAATACATGGTGTGACTGGAAGTGGAAAGACAGAAGTTTACATGGAACTCATTGCCCATGTATTAGAAAAGGGAAAACAGGCAATTGTATTAATACCAGAAATTTCCTTAACCTATCAAACCGTTCGAAGATTTGTAAGTCGGTTTGGTGATGCCGTAACGATTTTGAACTCTAGAATGTCAAAAGGAGAACGTTATGATCAATTTACTCGAGCAAAAAATGGAGAAATTTCGATTGTAATAGGTCCACGTTCTGCCCTATTTATGCCATTTCAAGATCTAGGACTTATTATTATGGATGAAGAGCATGAAATGAGTTATAAGAGTGAAACTGTTCCAAAGTATCATGCAAGAGAAACAGCCATTGAACGAGCCAGAATGGCAGGAGCAAGTGTTGTACTTGGCTCAGCAACTCCTTCTTTAGAATCGTATACAAAAGCAAAACTAGGAGAATTTACATTATTTACGATGAAAGAGAGAGCTAAAAAGGATGCGGCTCTTCCTATTGTAGAAACGGTTGATTTAAGACAAGAGCTAAAAGAAGGGAATCGAAGTATGTTCAGCAGACGGCTTTATGAATTAATGGTCGATCGTTTAAAAAAGGGAGAACAAATCATTCTATTTTTAAATCGAAGAGGATATTCTAATTTTATTTCTTGTCGGCAGTGTGGCTATGTAGTTACTTGTCCTCACTGTGATGTTTCTCTTACTTATCATAAAAACGGAAGTTTACGCTGCCATTATTGTGGATATGAAAAAGCAGTTCCTAAAATTTGTCCAGAGTGTGGCAGTCAGTATATTGCAGGATTTGGTTCTGGTACTCAAAAAGTAGAAGAGGCGATAAAAAGAGTTTTTCCAGCAAGTAGAGTGTTACGAATGGATACGGATACGACAAAAGGAAAAGATGGGTTTGAACATATTTTAGAAACATTTGCAAAGGGAGAAGCAGATATTTTAATTGGAACACAGATGATTGTAAAAGGACATGACTTTCCAAGAGTCACTTTAGTAGGCATTTTAGCAGCAGACTTATCATTACATGGAAATAATTTTCGTTCTGGTGAGAGAACATTTCAGCTTTTAACACAGGCTGCTGGAAGGGCTGGAAGAGGCGAGATAGCAGGCAATGTAGTCATTCAAACGTATAATCCAGAGCATTATAGCATCGTAAGTGCAAAGATGCAAGATTATGAGGCGTTTTATGAGCAAGAAATTGTATATCGAAATATTATGAAATATCCACCAGTTTATCAGATGTTGACAATCTTTATTACTTCAAAAGAACAAGAAAAAGCGATTGTTGCTTCCAACGCATGTAAAGAGGCGATACAAATTTGGAATGAAGAAGAAAGAGAGAAGAAAGGAATTTTATTAGTGGGTCCAAGTGATGGAACGTTTGCAAAAATTCAAGATACGTATCGAAGAGTTTTATATGTAAAGCATTTGGACTATGAAATGTTAGTAAAATGTAAGGATTTCTTAGCGGGTTATCTGGAATATTCTGTTATATTTAAAGGAGTACAAGTGCAATTTGATTTCAATGCTATGCTCGTTTACTAGAAGTTTATGTTGGATTTTGGATAGATGTAGCATAATAAGACAAAATATAGTATAATAGAAAAGATAATGCAAAAAAAAACAGAGGAGCGTTCTTTGTTTTACAACAAAATATAAGAAAAATAAAGGAGATTTACCATGGCCATTAGAAAGATTCGTGTAGAAGGCGATGAAGTATTAAGAAAAAAAAGTAAAGAAGTAAAAGAAGTGACACAAAAAACATTAGAGTTAATAGAAGATATGTTTGATACGATGTATGAAAGTTATGGAGTAGGGCTTGCTGCTCCTCAGATTGGGATTTTAAAAAGAATTGTTGTGATCGATGTAACAGGAGAAGATCCAATGGTTTTAATTAATCCAGAAATTATAGAAAGAAGTGGAGAGCAAACAGGAGAAGAAGGTTGCTTAAGTCTTCCAGGAAAAAGTGCTATTGTAACACGTCCAAATCATGTCGTTTGTAAGGCATTTGATGCGAACATGGAACCAATTACAATCGAAGCAGAAGGATTGTTAGCACGTGCTGTTTGTCATGAAGTGGATCACTTAGATGGAATTTTATATCGTGATATTGCAGATGGGCCGGTTCATGATGTAGAAGACTAATTAACTTGGAACAAAGATAGTGCATATAACAGAGTTTTAAGGGAAAGAAAGGAGAATGCCAGTGAGAGTTGTATTTATGGGAACACCAGATTTTGCAGTTCCAACACTACAAAATTTAATTGAACACCATACAGTATTAGCAGTTGTAACACAACCGGATAAAAGAAAAGGTAGAGGAAAGGCAATGCAGTTTACTCCGGTAAAGGAAAAAGCCATTGCATATAATATTCCCATTTTTCAGCCACAAAAGGTACGAGGTAATGAGGAATTTTTAGCTGCTATGGAGGAACTAAATCCTGATATTATTGTTGTAGCTGCTTTTGGACAAATTTTACCAGAAAGTATCTTAAATCTTCCAAAGTTTGGATGTATTAATGTCCATGCGTCTCTCCTTCCAAAATATCGAGGAGCAGGTCCAATTCAATGGGCTGTTATCAATGGAGAGAAAGAATCTGGTATTACAATTATGTATATGGAAAAAGGGCTTGATACTGGAGATATGTTAAAAAAAGTAGTTGTTCCACTCGATCCAAAAGAAACAGGGGAAAGTCTTCATAATAAATTATGTGTTGCAGGCAACGATATTTTATTAGAAGCAATGGAAGAGATCGAAAATGGTACGATTATAAGAAAAAAACAAGATGATAGTCTAAGCACTTATGCACCAATGCTTGATAAGGCAATGGGAGAAATTGATTGGAAAAAAGATGCAAAAGAATTAGAACGTTTGATTCGAGGACTTTATCCTTGGCCAAGTGCGTATACACATTTTGACGGAAAGACAATGAAAGTATTTTCAGCTGATGTTGTAGAGCATGAAGGGAATGAAACCCCAGGAACCATTGTAGAAGTCACAAAAGATAGTATTATAGTAAAAGCAGGGAAAGACTGTCTTGCTTTAAAAGAAGTACAGTTAGAAGGCAAAAAACGCATGGAAGTAAAAGCGTTTTTACTTGGTTATACAGTAGAAGCTGGAAGTCATTTGGGAAAGAAATCATAAGGAGTAAGTATGGCAGGACAGACAAATGAAAGAGAAATCATTTTAGATATTTTACTAGATATTGATAAGGAAGGTACTTATAGCCATATTGCGATTTCAGAAACCCTTAGAAATTATCAGTTTCTTGATAAAAAAGTTCGTGCCTTTATTACAAGAGTTGTAGAAGGAACTGTGGAATATCAGTTACGTTTAGATTATATATTAAATCAATTTTCAAAAACAAAAGTAAAAAAATGTAAACCACTCATTCGTTCTTTATTGAGAATGACAGCGTATCAAATCTGTTTTCTTGATCAAGTTCCAGATTCTGCTGCTTGTAATGAAGCTGTAAAACTTGCAAAGAAAAGAGGATTTTCTTCTCTATCAGGCTTTGTAAATGGAGTTCTTAGAAATCTTGCAAGACAAAAAGAAGAGATTGTCTATCCAGATGAGCAAAAAGATAAGATCTTATATTTATCCATTTTTTATTCTATGCCAGAATGGATTATTAAAAAGTGGTTAAAGGATTATGATTATAAAACGGTTCAGACAATGTTAGAAACTTTTTTAAAGGAGAATCAAACAACGATTCGATGTCATACTTCCAAAATCAGTCCAGATGGGCTAAAAGAGCGATTAGAAGAAGAGGGGATAGAAGTAACTCCTTGTGAATATGTAAAAGAAGCCTTTTTTATTCGTGGTTATAATTATATGCAAAGAATGAAAGCCTTTAAAGAAGGATTATTCCAAGTGCAAGATCAAAGTTCTATGCTTGTTGTAAAGGCAGCCAATCCAAAAGAAGGAGATATTGTCATTGACGTTTGTGCAGCTCCTGGAGGAAAAAGTTTACACTGTGCAGAAGAGCTAAAAGGGACTGGACTTGTAATTGCAAGAGATCGGACCGATTATAAAGTAAGTTTAATGCAAGAAAATTTAGAGCGTATTGGTTATCAAAATATGAAAATTGAGTGCCAAGATGCTCTTGAATTTGTAGAGGAAGACAGGGAACGTGCAGATTTAGTCATCGCCGATCTTCCATGTTCAGGGCTTGGAATTCTTGGTAAGAAAAATGACATTAAATATAAAATGTCAAAAGAACAGCAAGAGGAGTTAGTCAAATTACAAAGAGAAATTTTATCGGTTGTTTGGAAATATGTAAAACCGGGTGGAACACTTCTTTATAGCACTTGTACAATTCATAGAGAAGAAAATGAAGAAAATCGAAAATGGATTTTAGAACAGTTACCATTTGAGTCAGTAACTCTTGAAGATACTTTACCAAGTTCTCTTTGGAATGAAACGACAAAAGAAGGGTATTTACAGTTGTTACCGGGGATTCATCATTGTGATGGATTTTTCCTAGCAAAATTTAAAAGGAAGTTGGATTAGTAAGTGATATTTTTAGAAAGGAAGCGTATGGAACAGAACGTACAATATGATTTAAAGTCCCTTACCTTACAAGAATTAGAAGAAGTAATTGAGGAACTTGGTGAAAAAAAATTTCGTGCAAAACAAATTTATGGATGGATTCATCAAAAGTTAATACAAGATTTAGATGAGATGGTAAATGTTCCAAAGAAACTGCGTGAGCAATTAAAAGAAAAATTAGGATTTTCACCAATAAAAGAGTTAGAACGTCTTGTATCTAATATAGATGGAACAAGCAAATTTATCTTTGCATTGCAAGATGGAAGTGTGATTGAAAGTGTACTTATGAAGTATAAGCATGGAAATTCTGTTTGTGTATCATCACAAGTAGGATGTCGTATGGGATGTCGTTTTTGTGCATCAACATTAGATGGACTTTCGAGAAACTTATTACCATCGGAAATTCTTGATCAAATTTATTATATTCAAAGAGCAACGAAAGAGCGAGTTTCTAATATTGTTTTAATGGGAACTGGAGAACCGTTTGATAATTATGAAAATGTAATGCGTTTTCTTGATCTTGTAACCAATGAAAATGGTCTAAATTTAAGTCAGAGAAATATTACGATTTCTACTTGTGGACTTGTTCCTAAAATTAAGCAATTTGCCGATAGAAAAATGCAATGTAACTTAGCGATTTCCCTTCACTCTCCAACGGATGAAATGAGAAAAGAATTGATGCCAATTGCAAAGCGTTATACAATTGATGAAATTTTAGAAGCCTGTCAGTATTTCTTTGAACAGACAGGAAGAAGAATCACCTTTGAGTATAGCTTAGTTGCAGGTGTCAATGATAAACCAGAACATGCAAAAATTTTAACAAAAAGGATAAAAAATTTGAACTGTCATGTCAATTTAATTCCAGTCAATCCAATTAAAGAAAGAGACTATAAACAGTCCAATGTGGATTCCATTATGGAATTTAAGGCAATGCTTGAAAGAAACCATATCAACGCTACTGTTCGAAGAGAAATGGGGCGTGATATTCAAGCTGCTTGTGGACAGTTACGAAGAAAGTATACAAAAACAAACTAAGACGAAAGAATCTCTAAAAGAGAATATCAAAGTAGTCTTAGATAGAAGTGCAGGTAGGAGGAAGAACATGAGGTCATATGGGGTTACGGACGTAGGCCGTAATAGAAAGACAAATCAGGACTATATTTTTTATTCTGATGAACCAGTTGGTATGTTTCCAAACTTGTATATTGTTGCAGATGGCATGGGAGGACATAATGCAGGAGATTATGCCTCAAATTTTAGTGTAAATCGTTTTGTAGAACTTGTACAAGAAATGAAAGATAGCCATATCGTTCTTGTTATGCGAGAAGCGATCCAAAGAGTAAATGAAGAGTTGTTTCAAAAAGCAATGAGCGAAGAGGATTATAAAGGAATGGGAACTACTTTTGTGGCAGCAGTTATTGACGGAAATGCTATGTATGTCATGAATATTGGAGATAGCAGACTTTATGTGGCAGGTCAAGAACTTGTGCAAATTACGATGGATCATTCTCTTGTACAAGAGATGATTCGAGGTGGAGGGTTGAATCAAGAGGAAGCAAGAAATCATCCGATTAAAAATGTAATTACTCGTGCAGTGGGAGCAGAACAACAAGTTACTCCAGATTTTTTTGAAGTATCTTTGCATAAGCAAGAGCATATATTATTATGTTCCGATGGACTTACGAACATGGTAGATGAAGATGAGATTATGGAAATTATCGAAGAGGAAAAAGTAGAAAATCAAATAGTAGAAAAATTAGTAGAGTGTGCTAATTTTTATGGAGGACGTGACAACATTAGTGCCATTGTAGTCATGCAGTAACTAAGCGAGGTGAAAGTATGTTAAGACCAGGAGATATCATAGGGAGTCGCTATGAAATTTTGGAGTTATTAGGTTCTGGTGGAATGGCATATGTTTATAAGGCAAAATGTCATAAATTAAATCGATTTGTTGCCATTAAAATTTTAAAACCAGAATATCGTACCGATGCTGTTTTCTTACAAAAATTTCAAGTAGAGGCACAGGCAGCAGCAGCTCTTTCTCATCCCAATATTGTAAATATTTATGATGTAGGAGAAGAAGAAGATCTGTTCTATATTGTAATGGAATTTGTAGACGGTATTACATTAAAAGAGTATATTCAACAAAAAGGAAGAATTTTACCAAAAGAAACAGTAGAAATTGCTCTCTATATCGCAGCAGGAATACAGGCTGCTCATGGACAAAATATTATTCATAGAGATATTAAACCACAAAATATTTTAGTAGGTCGAAATGGAGATGTAAAGGTAACAGACTTTGGAATTGCAAAAGCAGTTTCTACCAATACAATGACAGCAACAAATATAGCAGTTGGTTCTGTTCATTATATTTCTCCAGAACAAGCAAAAGGTAGCTATTGTGATGGAAGAAGTGATATTTATTCACTAGGTGTTACTATGTATGAAATGGTAACAGGAAGAGTTCCATTTGATGGAGAAAGCAATGTGGCAATAGCTCTTGCCCATGTCCAAAAAGAGGCAATACCAGTATCAGAATATTATAATGATATTCCAAAAAGTCTGGAAAAAATGATTATTAAGGCAATGCAAAAAAGACCAGAGCGTCGCTATCAGACAGTACAACAACTGATTTTAGATTTGAAACGTGTATTTTCTAATCCAGATGGAGAATATATTTCGATTATGCCTACAATCAGTGATTCACCAACTATTATGATGTCTGATGAGGAACGAGAACGTATCAAAGAAGGTGCAAAAGAACAAGTAACGGAGCATACAGTTGTCTTTCAACAAGTTAAGGAAAAGAATGAGTCTTCTTTTCAAAATTATCAGCCTAAGCAAGAAGCAAAAAGTGATAAAGACATGAAAGAAGACTTACGAGAAGAGGAAGCATTGGAAGAGGAAGAACTTTATGATCCAGATGAAAAAGATGGAATGGATCCTAAGCTAGAGAAATTAGTATTTATCCTAGGAATTGTAGCCGCTATTTTAGTAGCCATTTTTGTCATCTTTATGATTGGAAAGGGGCTTGATCTCTTTGGAACTCGTCCACAAAAAGGAGGCAATGATAGTAGCCAAACGACTTTCTTTGTTACAGAAGATGCACAGACATCAGAAGCAACAACAGAAACGACACAAGACACAGAAGCAACGACAGAAGAACAAGGCGTTACGATGGTGAATGTAGTAGGTAAGACACTCGATGAGGCAAAAAGAGAGATAGAAGCATTGGGATTGTCTTTTGGAGAACCAAATTATGTGACATCAGACACTTATGAAGAAGGCTATGTTGTAGAACAAGATGTACGTGTGGGAGAACAAGTTTTAAAAGGAACAAAAATTCATCTTACTGTTAGTCAAGGGGCTAAGCAGATAACAGTTCCAAATTTTATTGGAGAAACGAAAGAGTCTGCACAAGAGTTAGCAAGTCAGTCTGAGCTAAAAATCTCCTTCCGTTCGGCATATAGTGATGAAGTATCAGAAGGAGAAATTTTTGAACAGAGTGTTTCTTATGGAACGAAAGTGAAAGCTGGAACGACAATTAGTGTGACAGTTAGCTTAGGAAAAGAAGAAGTAAAAGTGAAAGTACAAGATTTTACAGGAATGTCCAAGACAGATGCACAGGATTTAGCCAAACAGTTTGGACTTGTACTTAGACCAGTAGAACAGTATAGCGATTATACAGAAGGGCTTGTCTATGATCAAGATATTGAACAGGGAACAGAAGTAGAAGAAGGTACTGTCATTACAGTATATATTAGTAAAGGAAAAGAGCCAATCGTTGAATATAGTGGTTCTGTTACGATTACAGAAGGTTCCAATCCATTTATGGAAGGAGAAAAAGGATATGTAACAGTGGTAGCAGAACAAGATGGTGATGAAAAAATCATTTTCCAAGGAACACTGAGTTATAAGGATTTTCCAAAAACGATTACGTTTAAAAGTAGTAGCAGTGAAGATGCCTATATTCATATGATAGTGGATGGAGAACAGACTGAGGATTCTTGGGTTGTTAGTATGGAATAGGAGTGACAATGGAAGGAAAGATTGTAAAAGGAATTGCTGGATTTTATTATGTGCATGTCGTTGGTTTTGGTTTATATGAATGTAAAGCAAAGGGCATTTTTAGAAAACGTAAAATCAAACCATTAATTGGCGATCATGTAGAGATTACAATTCTTGATGAGAAAGAAAAAACAGGAAATATTATAGAAATTTTACCAAGAAAAAATGAATTGATTCGTCCAGCAGTATCCAATATTGATCAAGCTATGGTTATATTTGCTGCTGCACAACCAGATCCTAATTTGAATTTGCTCGATCGGTTTCTTTTATTGATGGCAAAACAAGAAGTGCCAGTTATTATTTGCTTTAATAAGAAAGATATTGTAGAACAACAGGAGCAAGATTTCTTGTATCAAATTTATGAGAAGTGTGGATATGATGTTCTCTTTACAAGCACTTATACAAAAGAAGGAATTGACATCGTTCAAGAGAAGCTAAGAGGAAAGACAACAGTATTAGCAGGTCCATCTGGAGTTGGAAAATCTTCTATGATGAATTTATTACAACCAAATGCCAATATGGAAACAGGGGCAGTGAGTGAAAAAATTAAGAGAGGAAAACATACGACAAGACATTCAGAAATCATTCATATTGAAGGAAATACGTATGTTATGGACACTCCAGGATTTAGCTCGATTTGGATTGATCAATTTGAGAAAGAAGAACTTAGAAATTATTTTATGGAATTTTTAGAGTTTGAACCACAATGTAAATTTCAAGGTTGTTTACACATCAATGAACCGATATGTGGAGTCAAGAATGCTTTTCAAGAGGGAAAAATTAGTAAAACACGATATGAAAATTATGTAACTCTCTATGAAGAACTAAAAGAAAAGAGGAAATATTAAAATGTTTAAATTAGCACCATCAATTTTATCAGCTGATTTTGGAAATTTAGCAAGAGATATAAAAGCCATTGAAGCCGCAGGAGCAGATTGGGTTCATATCGATATGATGGACGGAATGTTTGTTCCTAATATTTCGTTTGGATTTCCAGTTATGAAATCCATTCGTCCAGTAACGAATCTAGTATTTGATGCACATCTTATGGTGGAAGAACCAGGACGTTATATTGAAGAATGTAAAGTGGCAGGAGCGGATTTAATTTGTGTGCATGCAGAAGCATGTAAACATTTAAATCGTACAGTTATGCAGATTAAAGAAAGTGGTTTAAAAGTAGGAGTTGCCTTAAATCCTGCGACACCATTATCGGTACTTGAGTATGTGCTAGGATACTTAGATATGGTTTTAATTATGACAGTAAACCCTGGGTTTGGTGGACAAAGTTTTATAGAAAATGGAGTACGAAAAATTAAAGAAATTCGTCAGATGGCAAATGAAAAAGGGCTTATGAATTTAGACATCGAAGTAGATGGTGGAGTCACTCCACAAAATGTAGCTACTTTAATTGAAGCAGGAGCCAATGTATTTGTAGCAGGTTCCGCTGTTTTTAAAGGTGATATAGAGAAAAATATCGCAGATTTTAAAGCAGTTTTTGCAAAATATGAGGAATTAAAATGAAAATTTTAATTATAAGTGGTGGGCGATTTGAGGAAGAAGTAGCAAAAGAATATTTGAAAAAACATTCTTTTGATTATACAATCGCTGTAGATGGTGGGATAGCTTATGCAAGTATGCTTGGTATGACACCAGACCTTTTGTTAGGAGATTTCGATACAATCGATAAAAACACACTAGAAGAATATCGACAAAAAAAGATTGAAATGCTTGAATTTCCACCCAAAAAGGATTATACAGATACTCATTTAGCTCTTATAACAGCTTTAGATAAGAAACCAGAGAGCATTACTATTTTATCAGGAACTGGTACAAGAATGGATCATACATTAGCTAACATTGGACTGCTAACATTGGCAGTAGAACAAAAAGTTCCTGTGGAGATGATTGATGCGAATAATCGAATTCGGATGATAGATGATCAGTTGATATTGGAGAAATGCGAACAAAGAAAAACGTATATTTCTTTACTTCCTTACACAGAAAAAGTGACAGGAATTACATTGACAGGTTTTCAATATCCTTTAGAAAATGCAGAATTAACAATAGGAATTAGTCGTGGTATTAGTAATGAGCTGGTAGAGAAACAAGGAACGATTTCAATGAAACAAGGGAAATTGCTTGTTATTGAATCTTGGGATTAAGTGAGGAATGTTATGGCACAAGAAAAACAGATAAAAAATAAGAAAAAATCATCAAAAAAAGTTGTGAAGATAGCTGTTATTACAGTTTTTATGCTAATTTCAGCTATCTTTGGCGGCGGATGGGGGTATGTAAATTATTTAATATCTCTTACCAATGATAACAGTACAACCGAACAAAAATTTGATCAAAAGAAGATTGTAAAAAACGAAGGTGTGGAAGACAAAGAAGAATATTGGACATTTGCAATTTTTGGTGTCGATGCAAGAGATTCTTCTCTTGGAAAAGGAAATCGTTCAGATTCCATTATTTTAGCTTCTTTGAATTTAAAAACAGATGAAGTGAAATTAACTTCTGTTTATCGAGATACATTAGTGGATATTCCAGGATATGGATATGATAAATTGACACATGCTTACGCTTTTGGAGGGCCAGAACTTGCAATTAGCACATTAAATCATAATTTTGATCTGGATATTGAAGATTATGTGACTGTTAATTTTGCAGTAGCAGAAGATATTATTGATTTAATGGGTGGAATTGAAATGGATATTCAAGAGAATGAAGTGAGATGGCTCAATGGCTATGTTCGTTCTCTAGCAAAAGAAGGTGCAGATACGGAAGTAAAATATATCGATGGACCGGGGCTACAGACATTAACAGGAAGTCAAGCAGTTGCCTTTGCGAGAATTCGCTATACAGGTGGTGGAGACTTTAAGAGAGCAAAACGTCAAAGAATGGTGTTAAATGCAGCATTTGAAAAAGCCAAAACGTCTAATTTATTAACATTAAATGAAATCATCCAAACGATGTTTTCTCATATTAATACAAACTTAACAGTGACAGATATATTAAATTTAGCAAAAGATCTTACAAAGTATACAATCAAAGATAGCCAAGGATTTCCATATCATATAAAACTAGCAAGAGCTTATACGTATGCTTATCAAAGTAAAAAAATTGTGGTTGATATTCCTACAATGCTTGCAGAAGATTTAAAAACGTTACATTATGAACTGTATGGAGAGGGAGCACCAAGTACAGTAGAAGCACCAAGTGATTCTCATTTAGAAGAAGAGAATGGAATTGCCAATGAAAAAAATGGTTATGATGCTGGACAGGGAGAAAGTACTTCAGAATCATCGACACAAAGTAGTACAACTGTAAATCAAACAACAGGAAAAGCATATACACCATCTAATGATGTACAGACAATTAGTGAGTATTTAACACAACAAGCACAAGGAACTGGAGATTATTAATTAAAACAAAAAAGCTTTCTTGTAAATATAAAATAAAAAAAGTACCAGAAAATATAAGTATATTTTCTGGTACTTTTTTTATAAAAGCTGTATAGGAACGTCCTTTTAGAAGTCGTTCTTATACACTATAAACGCACGATGTGCGAAAGATAGACTTCATTCTATAGACTTTTATTTTGATACGTGTTGGTAGGGAGTATATATATTAAGAAAACATAGAATGTGTATTAAATAAAAGTCTATATTGATTAATTAATCAAATAATATTATACCGTATTTTTAAAAAGATTCAAGTAGCTAATAGAACAAAAACATAAAAATTTGATATGCTTCTAAGATTATTGATATTTCAGTATCTTTATATAAATTGTATAATATATATAACAAAGAAATCAAAAAATTATTTATAATTTCAAGGAGGAAACAATATGAGAGTCAAAAAAATGGCTGCCATTGCATTAGCATCGATTATGGCAATGACAACACTTGCTGGTTGTGGTGGAAATTCAAGTGAAAAAGGAACATCAGCAGGAGGGGATACATCAGGAGCTACAAGCGGTGAAGCAGAAAAAGTGACATTAAAAGTATGGGCTCCACAAGAAGATCAAGTAAAATCCGATAAATATGAACAAGGATATTTAAAAGCACTTTGTGATAAGTTTAATGAAGAACATAAAGAGTGGGATATTACATTTGAATATGGGGTTATGTCAGAGGCAGATGTGGCAGATAATCTTACAAAAGACTTAGAAGCAGGAGCTGATGTCTTTTTATATGCCAACGATTTAATTCCAAAATTAGTAGAAGCAGGAGCGATTGCTAAATTAGGTGGTTCTACTGTAGAAGAAATGAAAGCACATAATAGTGAATCTATGGTTGGTTCTGTAACATATCAAGATGGCGTATATGGATTCCCATTTACACCAAACACATATTTCTTATTCTATGATAAAAGCAAATTTACAGAAGAAGAAGTAAAGAGTCTTGATACAATGATGGCAAAAGACCTTGGAGAAGGTGTTCATAATTTTGCATTTGACTTAGATAACAGTTGGTATTTACCAGCATTCTTCTATGCAGCAGGTGGAGAATTATTTGGACCAAATGGAGATGATGAAGCAGCAGGAACAACATTTGGACAGTATCCACAAGTAACAGAGTATTTAATTGGTTTATTTGAAAACAAAAAATTCTTTGTAGAAGATACAGGAGCGTCTATTGCGAAATTTAAAGAAGGAACACTTGGAGCATATATTTCTGGTTCTTGGGATGCAGCGGCAATTAGAGAAGGATTAGGAGAAAACTTTGGCGTAACAAAACTTCCAACTGTAAATATTGATGGAAAAGATTCTCAGTTATATTCTTTTGCTGGAAGTAAAGCAGTTGGTGTTAATCCAACATCAAAACATATGGC
>JADIML010000004.1 GCA_017694765.1 Candidatus Scybalomonas excrementavium | reverse complement strand
GATGAAACGTATTGACACAGATGAAGGAAGTATTGTTTCAAATTTTTGGTTTTCTTTAAAAATAAACTTGAAACAATCTACAATTTTATGGTCGATTGAGTTAATTGTAGTTATCATTTTGTTGCTCGATTTTCGATTTTGCCTCATGCTTCCAAAAGATATAAAATTATTATCGTTAATTATATACGGAATTATTTTCATTCCATTATATTTGACTGCTCTATATCTCTTTCCTTTACAAGCTAAATTTGATAACCCGATAAAAATCACTTTAAAAAATTCCTTTATGATTGCAATGCTCAATCTTCCTTGTACGTTACTTTTACTTTTAATAACGATTGGATTTTTCGTTCTTGTTTTGATTATTCCAAATTTATTATTACCTCTTATTATTTTTGGTATGGGTATTTACAGTTATGTTACTTCTTTTGTTTATATTCATGTTTTCCATAAATATATCCCAAATGAAGATACGACTAATGTTGAATAATCTATATGAAATCTTACAAAATAAAAAGACGATTGAGCTAAAGATTTTCCTGTCTCTTTGGCTCAATCGCCTTTCTCATATTATTTCCTATTTATGTTCTTCCATAAACTTTTCCAACACTTCTTTTTCTAAGTTCAATTCTATCCCCATTATACTACAATTTGCTAAATACAAGGCAGCTATCGAACATTCATGATCGTTTTTCGCCCATTTAGTTCCATAATTTCTAATTGAATTCCATATAATTTTTCAATGATATCTGTGGTAATAATATCCACTGGATTGCCTTCTACAATGACTTTCTTATCTTTCATCCCAATAATGTAATCACTGTAATAAACGGCATGATTGATATCATGAAGAACCATAACTATCGTGAGTCCATATGTCTCGTTCAAGCGTTTTACCATTTCAAGCAGCTCAATTTGATAACGGATATCAAGATATGTTGTTGGCTCATCTAAAAATAAAATATCTGTTTTTTGCGCGAGTGCCATGGCAATCCATACTCTTTGACGCTGTCCTCCAGATAGACTCATAACTGTGCGCTCACGGTATTTTATAATATCCGTTTCTTCCATCGCCCATTCGATAATTTCCTCATCCTCTTCATTTGCACCAAATAAAGAAGTATGTGGTGTTCTTCCATAGGCTACTAATTTCTCCACAGTCAAATCGCTTGCTGCTTGGTTATTTTGATGAACAATGGCCACTTTTTTGGCAAATTCCTTTTGGCTCATTTTTCGAATGCTTGTACCATCTAAAAGCACTTTCCCTTTATCTGGAATTAGATTCTTTGTCATAAGCTGAAAAAGTGTAGATTTTCCACAGCCATTTGCTCCTAATAATGTTGTAATTTTTCCTTCTTTTATTTCAAATGATACATCATCAATAATTTTATTTTTTTTCTTTTTATCATAGGAAAAGACAAGATTTTTAACTTCCATAACTACTTCTCCTTCTTAATAAAATAATAAAACATGGACCTCCGACAACTGCCATAATAATAGAAGCATTAATTTCATAAGGTGCTGCTATTGTTCTTCCTAATGTATCCGCTAATAAAAAGACAAAGGCACCTAATAACATGCTATATGGAATTAACACTTTATGATTATTTCCAACAAGACTTCTTGCCATATGTGGAACAATCAATCCAACAAAGCTGATTACACCCGCAACAGCCGTAGAAATAGACGCTAAGAGTACTGCTACAATCGAAATCCAGATTCTAACTCGTGCTACATTGATTCCAATTCCCCTTGCTGTCTTATCATCTAATGACAATAAATTACACATACCAGCAAAGCAAAATGCAATAATAAGACCAATTGGTATGTATAAGGCTACCATTTTCACATCATCCCATGTTTTCATCGTAATATTTCCTTCTACTATGGAAGCAACACCGGATAAATTTCCACCACTCATAGAATTGAAACTATTAGATAATCCTGTAAACATAGAGTTTACAGCCACACCAATTAAAATAATTCGAAGAGGACTTAATCCATTTTTCCATGATAAGGAATAGACAATTAAAAATGCGATGAATCCGCCAACACAAGCCGCAATTGTCACTCCAAAGTAAAAGGTAGGAAAACAAGCTGTAATAATAACGGCTGTAAAACTTGCTCCACTCGAAATACCGATCATTCCAGGATCGGTCAATGGATTTTTTAAAACTGCTTGGAATAATACCCCAGAAACAGCAAGTGCAGCTCCTACTAACATCGAAATGATAATTCTTGGAAATCGTAAATCATAGACAGTTGCAACTTCTTTGTCATAAGCGATAAAAAGTCCACGAAATAGCTGCATTCCACTTATCTTGATACTTCCTGTATTGACTGCCCATAAAAAAACTGCGAATAGCAATCCAATCATTACGATAAAACTAATTATAATAGTTAAATTACTTTTTTTCTTCATATTTACTCACCGTATAAAATTGTTTGTAATTCTTCTAGTGCCTCTTGATAATTAAAGTTGGCACTCATACCAAATTTTTCATAAGAAAGATCATATACCTTATCATTTTCTACCGCTTTAAAATGTTTCCATATATCATTTGTTTTAAATTCCTCTGCAAACATTTCCATAACTTGATCCGGTAGCGCATGGGCTGTTCGCAATATAATATCTGGATCTTTCTTTAACATATCTTCGGTATTGATATTTAAGAAGTCTGCCTCTTCTCCTGCATATACATTTTTTCCACCTGCCATAGCTACAAGGCTTCCTACATAAGAATTTTCTGTTGCAACTACATAAGAACCTGGAAGCCCCATTAAAATCAGCACAGTTTTAGCCTCTTTTTCTTCATTTGTTTTTTGATAACTGTCATAAAAACTTGTAAATTCATCCACTAACGCCTGAGCTTCTTCTTCTTTTCCAAAAATCTGTCCAAGCTGAACAATCGATTTATACATACCTTGAACGCTATTTAAATTCAAAAATGCATACTCCGTATCCAATTCTTCATATTTTGGTTGTAAATCAGAAATTAAACTAACAGGAGAAAGAATCCAGTCTGGTTTCTTCGCAGAAAGCAGCTCTATATCCGGTGACATTGGAGTTCCAATTGTGTCAATCCCTTCATATCGCTCTGGAAGCTCTGTTAAACTACTTTCTGGAACTCCTACTAAATCAATTCCAAGTTTATCACAAATTTCTACAACTGCCATAGAAGTTGCAATCACTCGTGGAGAATCGTTGATCGTATCATCGTTACTTTCTGATATGACTCCATCCGTTTCCTCACCAGTCTGTCCGCCTCCACTTTGATCCACACACCCTGTTAGCATAAAGATAGAAAACAGAAACATACACAAAAACGTAACAATCTTCTTATAATTTTTTCCTTTTTTTCTAACAAGCATTTTTAATCTTCCTCTCTTTTCTTTAAAAAGATAAGCGCTCCAAATAAGGCACTTCCGATAATGAGAGACGGAAGTGTTATAATTAAAATACACTGCCAAACTAACGTCCAAGAAAGGGCAGGAATTACCGTATTTGCTGTGGAATTTTCTGTATCTTCTGTTGTTTGATCAGACGTGTCTTGTAATAAACTGTCATCGGATAATACCAATCCTTCTGCTTCATGAATCAAATTCATTCCCGAACTACTTTCTGTTGTTTCTTCTACTACTTCTGTTTCATCAGCAGATTCTTTTGTCGTTGTCTCTTCTTCTTTTTCTTCGCTAGACTTCTTTGTTGTTTCTTTGGATGTTTCCTCTGTACTAGAAGTTTTTGTTGTGCTCTCTACTTCTACCACTTCTGTTTTGGTTTCAGTTGTAGCTGT
>JADIML010000057.1 GCA_017694765.1 Candidatus Scybalomonas excrementavium | reverse complement strand
TAGTGCATGGTTGACAACTCATGGAAGCCATTTCCTCTTCTCTTATGTTGACATACTCTCTTCACTTATACTACAATAACAACGTAACAGCTAAGACACACAATAGAATATGTTCGCTACGATTTTTCACATTCTATTGTTACAAACTATAAGATTCTTTTTAGAATCTTGAGGATAAACACGATTATGAAAAAATTTATCATTTATATACTCTTACTTTCTATGTGCCTCATAGATACAAGTCCTACTTATGCACAAACGAAATTACCCAAAATTGATGCCAAATCAGCCATTGTTATGGATGCTCAAACAGGTCAAATTCTTTATGAAAAATCCATGAACAAAATAAAATATCCTGCTAGTCTTACGAAATTAATGACTGTCCTTTTGACATTAGAGAATTGTAAATTAAATGAAAAAGTAACATTTTCACAAGAAGCTGTATATGGAATTGAACCTGGAAGTAGTAATATCGGAATTCTTCCTGGAGAAATTTTGACAGTCAAGCAATGTTTATACGGTATGATGTTAGAATCAGCCAATGAAGTATGTTCTGCCATAGCTGAGCATATTAGTGGCTCCGTTGAACAGTTTTCCAAATTAATGACAAAACGTGCCAAAGAACTAGGCTGTGAAAATACACAGTTTAAAAATGCCAATGGACTTCATCATGATAAGCATTATACAACAGCCTATGATATGGCTCTTATTTTAAAAGAAGTATTAAAATATCCTGAATTTCGTACCATTGCTTCTTCCAGAAATTATCGATTAAAAAAGACAAATAAACAAAAAGGACGTTGGCTTGGTAATCACCATAAAATGATTCGCTATCCGACTGAGAGTATCTACTCATTATCTCCATCACTTACACCTACTTCTGGGAAAACAGCATTTACAACAAGAGCTAAAACTTGTCTTGCCACCTCTGCTACCAATGGTGATATGGAACTTATTTGCATTGTTATGGAAGATACTGGTATCAGTGTTTATTGGGATACAAAACATCTATTAGAATATTTTTTTAATAACTATGAGCATATAAAACCATTACAGTCTTATGAGGTTCAAACAATCGAATCGGATAACTTTATCGCTCATAACTTTTTTTCATTGGTACAACCACAGATACTTACTATCCATATAAATGCTAATTATATCGTATCTGTTCCAAAAAATTATACGAAAAAAAGGCTTACTACTTCTTTTAAACAGCAATTAGATCCGAATCATAATATATTAGGAACATTATCTATTTATTATAATAAGAAAAAAATTGGTCAAACACCGGTTTTCTTTACGCCGTTCATAGCCGATTCTATTTCTCATATTACTGCCTATAAAGAATTTGACTTCAGTCACTTTTCTCCAAATCATTTTCACTTTTATATGCTAAGCACAACAGAACGTGGTTTTTTATTAGGCTGTACACTAATCTTCCTCCTATTGGCACTCAAATTTCTACACTTTTATATGCAATTAATTCAAAAAAGAAAGGCTCTAAATCAAAGATGTCATTCTCGTTCTAACAAGTGTAATAACTAAATTTCTATCATATAAAAAGGACGAAAAAGCACATTCGTATGCTTTATCGTCCTTCTTCTGCATCTGGGACTAATAACTGAATTGCTTCTGGCACAACCTCTACTTGAACAGGAAGTTGTCCAAAACATTCCCCATCATAATCAACTGTAATTGGTTCACTATCCCCCAAATATTCAATCTTAAGAGATTGTGTTTGAAAATAGTCAATACTTGGATGATTAATATGATCCCCTTGTAAAATTTTAATTAAGAATGTTGTAATATTAGGAAATTCTACCTTTTTTAAAACTAATACATCTAATAACCCATCTGACACCGATGCTAAAGACGCCATATTTTTAAATCCACCAACACTTCTTGAATTTGCTACGATAAAAACTAATGCTTCTACATCGTTCGTATACTCTTTCGATTCAAAGCGTAATTTTACTGTATTAAATAAATTTTTGGGAAGATCCTTTGCACCTTCCACATAATAAGCCATTTTTCCCATAATAGCCTTCATTTCTTTTGGCACTTTATATCCAACATCTGTTAATAAACCACCTGCTAACACATTAACAAAATATTGATCATTCACTTTTCCAACATCAACTGCTTTACATTGAAAAGAACGAATCATCTCACAAAAATCATCTGGATTTTGTGGAAGATGTAAATAATTTGCAAAATCATTCACTGTTCCCGCAGAAATAACGGCAATTGGTGTATGTGTGCCACTTAAAATAACTCCATTAATGACTTCATTGACTGTGCCATCTCCACCAATAGCTGTTACAAAGTCATACTCCCCTTTTTTAATCTTTTGTGCCGCATCTTTTGCATCGTTTTGTTTTTTTGTGTATACAATGTCAATATGAGATACTATCTGCTGCATGACTAATTTTCCTACTAATGCTTCCACCATACTTAGAAAATTTTGTCTTCCAGATGATGGATTAATAATAAACAGTGCTTTTTTCATAGCAGTTCCTCCTATTCTTTTACACATTCTTTTTTTTCTTATCTTTTTGTCTTTTTTTACGGATTTCTTCTTTTCTTAATTCAATCGTCCTAGCGCTTTCTCTATCAATGGGTTTTACCGTCTTTATGACAAAAACAGAACCATTTAAAGCATTTTTTACTTTAATTTTCCCTCGCATATATCCATGCTCCTTACAATATCCAAGAGCATAATACACCGTTAAACTGCTAGCAAACCAATCGATTTTTTCCTTCAAAATAGCCCCACAATACGCACATCGTAACGTTCTAACCTTTCTATTTTCTAAAGCCTCTATCTTATTCATAAACTCTTTTGTAATATAAAGAGTTCCTTTTTTATTTTTTCTAAAAATTTCCTCTTTTACATTTTTAGGATTATTATAAACATCAATACTTGTGATCCATTTTTCTCTATCTATATGTCGAAACACTTCTACGGTATAGAGCGCATCATTCAAAGCCTTATGAAAAGGTCTTGTAATAGGAATTTTACAAGCATCTACTGCATGTTCCAAACTGACAACAATTCTCTCATTTTTCCAGAAGCGATACATTCTTTGTATATCATAAAAAGCTAATGGTTTTTCTAGTTTTGGCATTTTATGATAATCCATATTTCTCTGGAGCTGAATGAGATCACTATCCCCATATGTACAGAACATATAATCTGTTCCACACCACGCAAAAAAGTCTTTCATAACTTCCAAAAAAGAATCTCCTCTTTGTAAGCTCCTTTCTGTATAAGATAGCATTTTTTCAATGGCTGGAGCCAGTTCTTTATAACAAACAGGTTTAATATACCGATGAAATGTTCCTATTTGCTCTAATTTATCGTTGCATTTAACAGCTCCAATTTCAATAATCTCAAAAGGAAGATTGTCTTTTGTTTGTTTTGGATCCGTACTCTGATTCCACTCCAAATCCATAACTATATATTGCATTTCCGGACTACTCCTTTCACTCCTATACACTTTCATTTATACCTAAACCGTATTCTCCAGCTTCCTCTGTCTACAGTGTATCACAGAACATGTATTCTCTCAATAATATATTCTATTTTTCTCTTTCTCTCCATACTGCCTTGTTATTATAACGCATTTTTTACGAAGAACAAACCTTATTTCTCATGAATTTTATGATTATTCAAGGGTTATCAAGGACTGTTATCTTTTGTTTTCTACAATTGTAGTTTTCCATTCTCTTTTTCCTTCTCATTTTAGACTACTATTGTAGTTAGTTTTTATTTATTAAACTACATAAGTAGTCTAAATATTTTTCTAAATAACTACATTTGTAGTCTCATGTTTTTTTACTTTTTTTGTAAAAAAACCTTGTTTTTCACTATTCTTTTCAAAAATAAAAGGCTCGCGTAGCGAGCCTTTTTTATTTTTTTAATTTTTCAGTTTATCATTTTATGTATTTCTATTGGAAAAAGTACA
>JADIML010000056.1 GCA_017694765.1 Candidatus Scybalomonas excrementavium | reverse complement strand
CACGAGAAGCTCCAACCCCAACAAACATTTCTACAAATCCTGAACCAGATAAAGAGAAAAATGGTACGTTAGCTTCTCCAGCTACAGCTTTTGCAAGTAAAGTTTTACCAGTTCCCGGAGGACCTACTAAAAGTGCTCCCTTTGGAAGTTTTGCTCCAATTTTTAAATAACGCTCAGGGTGATGAAGAAAATCTACCATTTCTTTTAACGTTTCTTTTGCTTCATCTTGTCCTGCAACATCTGCAAAAGTAACACCTGTCTTCTCTTCTACATATACTTTGGCGTTGCTTTTACCAACACCTCCCATAAATCCACCACCATTTTTTGTCATCATTCTCATCCCAAAGAATAAGACACCATAGATTAAGATTAATGGTACAACCCATCCAGCAATTGTTGTAAGAATATTTGAGGTATTATCCTTTTCTTCTGTTCCATAAGTAAAGGTTGTATGATTCTCCTCTGCTGTTTTCTTCGCTTCTTCTAACCGTTTCCCAAGATCATCATCAGGGAAATAAATCACTTTATATATCACTTTATTGACTGGGTTCGTCTGTTCTTTTGGTTCCACTAAAAAGTAACTCTGTACACTCCCTGAATTTAATGTGACTTTTTTAATTTTACCATCTTCTAACATTTCCATAAATTCGCTATATGGAATCACTGTCTGCCTTGCACTTGTTACTCTTATCATTACACTTTGTAATAAAAAGGTAAATAATATAGCTAATCCAAGCAAAACAATGATTGTTTTTTTATTCGTAGAATTTTTCTTTGGATCTTGATTCCCATTTTCTGTCAAAAGGCACTCCTCCTTTTCTTTCTGACTTTTTCTATTGTTTGAGAGCTGCCAAAAAGGCATATAAATCCATTATATGTAAAATTTCTTAAGAAATCAATACACGATATATTAAATATATATAAACTTATCTAACATAACAAAATATTCTTGCACGTACTAATTGAGCATATATAAACTTATCATCTTGGATGATTACGCTGATACTCTTTTACTCTCTCATTTAATTTTTGATAGACCGGTATCATCTCTCTATCGCACTCGCTAACTTTTGCACATACTTCTTCTAATGGTACCCACATAGCACCTTCTGTCTCTTCTTCATTATGTTGAAGCAACTCTTTTTCATTTGCCATACATAAAAATGCTACATTCAAATGCACATGGGTATTGACAAATTTTCCTCTTTTTCGATGCGCAATGGATGGTAAAATGTCAATTGCAATAATCTCATTTACTAATGGGCGAATGGAGGTAATCCCTGCTTCTTCCATACCTTCTTTTAAGGCTACATGCTGTAAATTTTCTTCTCCATCACAGTGACCTCCACACCAACCCCATGAATCATAAATTTTATGATAAATCATTAAAACTTTCGTAAAATCTTCATTGACAATCCAAGGGGAAGCTGTCATATGTGCAAATTCATTTTCTCTTATTAAAATATTATCAAAAAGTTCTATATAACGTAGCATTACCTTTTTATCTTGTTCTTCTTGCTCACATTTTGGAATATACTGTTTCATTTGTTCATATAAAACTTGATTCATTTTTCTTAATTCCCTTCTATCCTTTATTGTTTCATCCTATCTTCTTTTTATACAATATCTACTTCATATGTTATCGATTCCAGTCACTAATCATAGGTTCCACTTCTTCTTTCATTGACATAACTTTTTTCATTCGCATAAAGTGAAACTATAAAAGGACTGTGACGATTTCACACAGCCCTTTTGCCAGAATCTTATAAGGCTTCTAATACTTTGGCAGCCTCATCTAACCAATCTTCTTCAAAAAATTCAATTGCACCTTCATCGACCATTTCAACGATTTTTGGATCGATTGGGATTTCTGCTAATACTGGTAATCCATATTGTTTCGCGATTTCATGAATATGACTTTCTCCAAAAACTCTCATTTTCTTTCCACAGTCTGGACAAGCAATATAACTCATATTTTCTACAAGTCCAAGAATTGGAATTTCCATTTTTTGCGCCATTTTTACAGCCTTAGCTACAATCATAGAAACTAATTCTTGTGGGGAAGCAACAATAATAATTCCATCAACTGGAAGAGATTGATAAACGGTTAGTGGAACATCGCCTGTTCCCGGTGGCATATCAACAAACATATACTCAATATCTTTCCAAATTGCTTCGCTCCAAAATTGCTTAATCACTCCAGAAATGATAGAACCTCTCCAAATAACAGGGTCCGTTTCATCTGGAAGAATTAAATTCGTGGAAACAATATCAATTCCCGTTGCTGTTGTTGCTGGGAGCATAATTCCTTCCTTTGTCGCCATAAGCGGATCGTGAAGCCCAAATGCCTTTGGAATCGATGGTCCTGTAATATCTCCATCTAAAATACCTACTTTATGATTTCTATTATTCATTTTAACAGCCATAAGGGATGTTACTAATGATTTTCCAACACCACCTTTTCCACTGACAATGCCGATAACTTTCTTTACTTTGCTTTGTGGATGTAATGGAGCTAAAAACTGGCTTTTATCCATTGGTTGGTGATTGCATTTTTCTGCACAACTTCCACAATCATGATTACAACTTTGACTCATTGCCTTATCTCCTTCTTTCTTACGATTTGAGTTGAGTATAACACAAATTCCCCCAAAAAAATATATAGTTTCCCAATCATCCTGTATTATTTCTTGATAAAATTGCACAAATTATATACAGGTACTACTTTCTTTCTATTATAAAATTTTTATAAAGTGCCAAATTTTTATAGAAATACACATATTTTTCATATTATCTTTTTTGACAACGTATTACAATACAGTTATATATTTTTATTTTAGGAGGATCTAACAAATGGGTAGAATCGTCGATTTAACAGCGAAACCTTACAACCTATCTGAAGAACAAATTCAATGGGTAGAATCCACTCTTGCTTCTATGACAGCAGAAGAAAAAGTTGGACAATTATTCACAAATCTCTTTTTCTTTGGAAAAGATGCATTTAGTGGAAATGATTTAACAAACAAACAAATTCTTGAAAAATATCACATCGGTGGTGCTCGTTTCCACGGTGGAGATTCTAAACAAATCCAAGAATTATTAAATCAATTACAAACAGATTCAAAAATTCCTCTTTTAATTGCTGCAAACTGCGATTCAGGTGGAAATGGTGCTTGCTCTGATGGAACTTATATCGCATCTGGTGCACATTGTGAAGCTTCAAAAGATACAACTGTTGCATTCAATGCTGGTTTAGTATCTGCTCGCGAAGCTAGTGCTCTTGGTGTAAACGTAAACTTTGATCCATGTGTTGATATTTTATACAACTGGAGAAATACAATCGTAAACACACGTGCATATGGTACAAATGCAGATGATGTTATTAAATATACAAGCGCTTTCATTGAAGGATATCGCTCTGAAAGAGATATGATCACTTGTATCAAACACTTCCCAGGAGATGGAACAGAAGAACGTGACCAACACTTAGTTTTAGGTGTAAACGAACTCTCTCCAGAAGAATGGGACAACTCTTTTGGTCGTGTATACTCTACACACATCGAAAATGGTGTAGAAATGATTATGGCTGGTCATATTGCACTTCCTGAATATCAGAAAAAATTAAATCCATCTTTAGAAGACAAAGATATTTTACCTGCTACATTAGCAGAAGAATTAATCCAAGGTCTTTTAAAAGAACAGTTAGGATTCAACGGTATGGTTATTACAGATGCTTCTCATATGTTAGGTATGACATCTGCAATGCGTCGTGAAGACTATGTTCCTGCTGCTATTGCTGCTGGTTGTGATATGTTCTTATTCTTCAATGATTTAGACGAAGACTTTAACTTCATGTTAAATGGATACAAAAAAGGTGTTATTACAGAAGAACGTATGAATGACGCTGTTAGAAGAGTTTTAGGTTTAAAAGCAAAATTAAACCTTCATAAGAAAAAAGAAGAAGGAACTCTTCTAAAAGATGAAAAAGAATTAGAAATCATCGGATGCGAAGAACACTTAAAAATGCGTGCTGAAGCTGCTGATAAAGGTATCACATTAGTTAAAAATACATTAAATCAGCTTCCAATCCGTCCAGAAACTCATAAAAAAATTCGTCTTTACTACTTAGAAGGCGAAACAAATGGAATCATGGCTTCTTCTTCTGCATTAGAAGGATTCAAAGAAGAACTTGAAAAACGCGGCTTTGAAGTTTCTATTAATGATGGAAGCACACGTATTAAAGGTCGTACAGACAAATATCGTGAAGAAGTTGATGCTGCACTCGTTATCGCTAACGTTGTTGGATACGGTGCAGAAAATAACTACCGTGTAAAATGGAAAACAGCTATGAGTAGCGATTGTCCATGGTATGTATGGGAAGTTCCAACTATTGCAGTTTCTTTAAACTACACAACACACTTACACGATTTAACGATGGTAAAAGCATATATCAATGCTTACCATAGCAACCCAGAAACAATCAAACAGGTTGTTGATAAAATCATGGGTGAATCTGAATTTAAAGGAAGCTACAACGATTTAGTTTGGGCTAACAAATGGCAAGCTAAACTTTAATTGATCGATAACTTGTCAAACATATAGAAAAAATGCTGTCACATTCATGATAAAAAATCATAGATGTGGCAGCATTTTTCGCTTTATTATTATATTTCTTTAACTATCTTGTCCATAAATGGTATATCCACAGCCTCCATTTGCCTTTGTGTGATAAAGAGCTTCATCTGCTTTTTGGAACAACTCATCTTCATATCCTCTTTTTGCAAATGCCACTCCTACACTAATGGAAGTCTTTGGTAATTTATCTACTGGATGTTGTAATACATCATTAATTTTATCGATTTTTTCTTCAATGACTGCTTTTTCTAAATATGTAAGATTCATAAGAATCGCTGTAAATTCATCTCCTCCAATTCGAATCAAATAATCTTCTGTTCGAAACTGTTCCTTCATTTGATTTGCAATTTTTTTTAAGACTTGATCACCTATTTCATGTCCATATGTATCATTGATTGTCTTAAATTTATCTCCATCAATTAATAATAATGCAAATGGCTGTACACTTTCTTTTAATCTTAATTTAATATCTTGAAATGCTTTTCGATTAAGAAGTCCTGTCATGGCATCATGTTCTGCCTCATAACGTGCTTGCTTTGTTGCAAGATCTGCTTCTAAAATTCTTTCTCGGCTTCTTGTAAGGGAATGATAATGCATCATCAATAACCCTATAATAATACCAAAAATTAGAATAATAAAACCTAATACTTGGATTACATATTCCCTTAGAAAATCTAAAAATGTAAAGTTAGAAATTACTTGGGAATGACTCACTAAAGCATTATTAATCAAAGATTCATCGGTAATTCCAATTCCCTTATTCAGGACAGCTAATAAATTAACGTCACCCTCTCTTGTAGCAAAACTTACATTTACAAAATCTCTTAATGTACTTCGTTGTAATTTATCAAATTTAGAATCGATACTTACTTTATCAATTTTAGAAGTTTCTCTTACTACACAATCCACTTCTTGTTTAAGCACTGCTTCTAAACACTCTTGAAAATTATCATATAAAATTTGCTGTGCATCTGGATAATGAAGCAAGGCATACTGCTGTTGAAATGGATCGGTACGATCAATGGCTATTTTCTTTACTTCTTCTAATTCTTTGTCTGAATAAAACATAGTAAGTGTTGTAGTCGTTACAGGATCCGTAACCATTAAACTTTGTAATTCTGCTGCACCAACATCTCCATATGCTGGGAAAATAGCATCTATCTCTTTGTTATACAAGGCTTCTAACATTTCTGAATAAGACTGAAATGCTTTGGCACTATATTCCATACTATATTCTTTTTTAATATTATCTAATAATTCTTTTACCATACCATCTATTTCTCCCGTTTTTTGATTGGTACAACTGTATGGTATATAGTCTTTCAAATATCCTATTTGAACTTCAGGCCTTTCTTCTAACCATTCCTTCTCTTTTTCAGTCAACATTCTCATAACACTAGAACTGCTATTAAAATATTTTGTTCGAAGTTCATCATTAAAAAACGGATTGGCTGTTTTAATGGAACGCATTGCTTCGTTCAATTCCACTAACAAATCCTTTCTTTCTTTGGCAACTCCAAAATAGTATGGTTCTTTTCCAATTTGTACAAGTGGTACCCAATTTAAACTCAAGTAAGCATCTGTTGCCACAGTTGCATCTAATACCCCAGATTCTAAATCTGCAATTCGTTTGTTATAATCTGTGTACTCTATGATATCACATGTGATCTGATTTTCTTCACACCACTTTGTTAATAAATCAAATTGATAACTACCTGCATTAATTCCGATTTTCTTTCCATCAAAGGTAGAAGGATCACTACCATCTATTTTCGTCTGACCATTGTAACCATAAATATAGAAATATTCATCCCCTTGGGCTTCATTTGAAAATTGAATCAATTTGGCTCGTTCCTCTGTATAGGAAATATTACCCATTAAGTCAATTTCGCCTTTTACTAACTTTTCTGAAAGTTCTGCAAAAGAACCATAGACATATTCGTATTTCCATCCGGTATAATAAGAAATCTTTCTTAAATACTCATAGCCATAGCCACTCTTTGCTTCCCCTTCCTCACCTTCTTGGAAGTTTTCCCATAAAACATATGCAACTCTAACAACTTTATCCTCTTTTTGTTGTTCTGTTGCAAACACAATCTTATGTTGTCCCAATGGAAGAAGCAATATCATAATGCTAAACATTATTCTAGGAAACATAGCATGAAAAAAGCATGCTTTCATTTTATTATTTTTCATAGTCATATCTCCTACTGTCTTTTTCGTTTTATCTATGTTCTGTTATTTTTTCATATTAGACTATATATTTTATCATTTTTATTCGAGTGAAATCAATCCTTTTTTTTATAAACTTTCATATAC
>JADIML010000055.1 GCA_017694765.1 Candidatus Scybalomonas excrementavium | reverse complement strand
ACAAGTGAAGCGATAAAACGATTTCATGAATATGGAATGTTTGCTAAAGAAAAGCTATTTCGCTATCGAAGAGGTTCACGCATGAACCTCTATGAACTGGATGGTTATGAAGAATATTTTTATGGCTATATGGTGCCAACAACAGAATGTTTAAAATATTTTGAATTAGAAGCCTATCAAGATGGTTTTCTTTTAAAAATGCCATCTTATAAAAATCCAAAGCAAGTTGCAGAGTTTGTTAAAAGACCAAAACTATTTCAGACATTAAAAGAAGCCGATCAATGGGGAAGTACGTTAGAAATTGATACAGTTGGAGCGTTAAATGATGCCATTGTAGCAGGACGGATGAATGATATTATTTTAATTCAAGAGGCATTACAAGAGAAGAAAATATCGAATATAGCAGATGAAATTATAAAAAATAATAAAAGAATTGTTTTAATTGCAGGACCCTCTTCTTCAGGAAAGACAACATTTTCTCATAGATTATCCATTCAGTTAAAAGTTCATGGAAGGAATCCACATCCGATTCCTATGGATGATTATTTTAAAAATCGAGAAGAGACACCAAGGGATGAGAATGGAGAATATGATTACGAAGTGTTAGAAGCTATTGATGTAGAGCTTTTCCAACAAAACATGACAGATTTACTAGAAGGAAAGAGTGTTTTATTACCAAAGTTTGATTTTATTCAAGGACGAAGAAAACACAGGGGAGAAGCGTTACAAATTTCAGACAGAGATATTTTAATTATTGAAGGAATTCATGGTCTGAATAAAAAACTTTCCGATCAGATGCCACAAGATTCTATTTATAAAATATATATTAGTCCTCTTACACAAATTAACTTAGATGAACATAATCGTGTTCCAACAACAGATGCACGTTTGTTGCGAAGATTAATTCGAGATGCAGCTCATCGAGGTACAATTGCTAAGGATACAATTGCTAGATGGCATTCTGTACGAAGAGGAGAAGAATCTTATATTTTCCCATATCAAGAAGAGGCAGATGTTATGTTCAACTCTGCTTTGATTTATGAGTTAGCTGTGTTAAAGCAATATGCAGAACCACTACTCTATGCAGTTCCACAAGATTGCAACGAATATCAGGAAGCAAAACGGTTATTAAAGTTTTTAGATTATTTTTTAGGAATACCGGGCGATACGATACCAAGCAACTCATTGATCCGCGAATTTATTGGTGGAAGTTGTTTTCACATTTAGGACTAGACATTTTTTACAATTTATGTTAAACTGTTGATGTGAGTTGGATAAATGATCGCGGCTGTAAGTGTCGAAAGACCACAGGTGAGGAAAGTCCGGGCTTCATAGGGCAGGGTGCCGGATAACGTCCGGTGGAGGCGACTCCCAGGCTAGTGCAACAGAAATAAACCGCCAGTTATTTTATTGGTAAGGATGGAAAGGCGAGGTAAGAGCTCACCGCTAATCTGGTAACAGATTAGGCTCTGTAAACCCCACTCGAAGCAAGACCAAAACGTAGGCGATACGATTGCCCGTCGTGCTTACAGGTAGGTCGCTTGATCTTATTGGTAACAATAAGGCTAGATAGATGATCATTCACGACATAACCCGGCTTATCGTTCGACTCATATTTAGGGATAAAATGTAATCAAAGAAAAGGGTGAGAAAGAAGCTATTGTAATCATAGATTGCAGTAGCTTTTTTCTTTGTATAAAACAAGGTAATCTATGAAAATAAGGCATACATTTTCATAGATTACGACTGCTCTGTTATAGAAAATTTCCAAATATTTTTAAAAAGATATGTGCTTTCAGAAAGAGGATTGTAAGAGTTTTGTAAAGACAGAGAAAATCCTTTGTGATACAATACGTGTCATAAGGAGGTAGCAAAATAGAAAATAATTAATAGGAAGAGGAGACAAACAGTGAAAAATATAACAATTTTAGTTGTAGATGATGATGAAGAAATTGCAGAATTGGTAGAGATTTATTTGACAAATGATGGGTATTGTGTAGAAAAGGCTTATGATGGAGAACAATGTCTAAAGAAATTAGAAGAAAATAAAGAGATTAAACTTATTATTTTAGATATTATGATGCCTCATATTGATGGATTAGAGGTTTGTCGTAAAATTAGAAAAATGAGTAATATACCAATTATTATGTTAAGCGCAAAAGCAGCTGATATGGATAAAATTATTGGTTTTGGAACAGGGGCTGATGATTATATGACAAAGCCATTTAATCCTTTAGAATTAATGGCGAGAGTCAAATCACAGCTAAAAAGGTATACGAATTTGAATCTTGGCATGGAATCAGCTCAAATGGAAGATGTAAGGATTCATAATTTAGTCATTAGCCGAAAAGCACATAAGGTACATAAAGACGATAAGGAGATTAATTTAACACCAATTGAATTTGAAATACTGTATTTATTAGCATCCAATGCAGGAAGAGTTTTTGGAACAGATGAAATTTTTGAAAAAGTTTGGAATGAGAAAGTTTATGAAGTAAACAATACGGTTATGGTTCATATTCGAAGATTACGAGAAAAAATTGAGGATAATCCAAAAAGCCCTCAGATTTTAAAAACAGTTTGGGGAGTGGGATATAAAGTTGAAGAATAAGAGTTGCAAAAAAGTGAATTTGATTCGTAGTTTTCGATTAAAAATTGCTATGTATACGTTTATTAGCCTTTGGTGTACGTTTTTAACAGATATAGTAATTATATGTCTGATGTTTTTGTATCATACACAAACACATAATCATATATCTCAGATAGCAAGATTCGAACAAAAGCAAATAGAATTTGTTCCATATAGTATGGAAAACAATCAAAACTTTCGAACTTTTTTCCGGTTTTTCGATGAAAACATTGGATTAACAGGTAATATGCTAATTGACATGATTCTTTTAATCGGATTTTCTGCTATCTTATTTACAGCCTATTTTGTTTTAATTTCTCATAATATGGTTCATTATTTACGTGAAATCCAAGCAGGAATTGAGCGAATTAAAGAAGGTGACTTTGATACGAATATCCGAGTAGTTAATGAAGATGAGCTGTCTAAGATGGCAAATTCCATTAATGAAATGCGATATACCATAAAAGAGCTTATGGAAAAAGAGAGAGTGGTGGAGAAAACAAAAAATGATCTCATTACAAATGTGGCACATGATCTAAGAACTCCCCTAACCTCCATTATTGGATATTTAGAATTGTTGCAAAATGAAGAAAGTTTTGAAATGGAAACTAGAAAAAAATATTTAAATATTGTATATGAGAAGGCGAAAAGACTCCAAAACTTGGTTGTGGATCTTTTTGATTATACACGTTATGCAAAGGATGGAGTTACCATTCGAAAACGAAATTTAGAATGGAATCGCTTTGTAGAACAAGTATTAGAAGAATTTTATCCAAATTTTCAAAGTGCAAATTTAGAATATGAAGCAATATTATGGAATCAAGAGATCTATCTAATGGCAGATGGCGAATTGTTAGCAAGAGCATTTGGAAATTTAATAGCAAATGCTATCCAATATGGTGTAGACGGAAAATTGGTTATCGTTAAGACCGCGAGAATAGGGAATGAGGCAATGCTCTCTATTACAAATTTTGGTCAGGTGATACCAAAACAAGAATTATCAAAAATATTTGAAAAATTTTATCGCGTGGAAACATCTCGTTCTATGGCAACAGGTGGAACAGGATTAGGGCTTGCGATTACAAAAAATATTATTTCTCTTCATCAAGGAACAATATCTGTTTCTAGTAATGAAAATGGCACGACATTTAAAATGAGTTTGCCAATTAAGTAGGAGGTAGGAAAAGAGTGAGTAGAAAAAAATATATATTTCTAATAAGTATTATGTTACTGATAGGGACAGTGCTTATTAGTTGTGGAGAAAGTAAAAAGGTATCCATTGAAGGGACTGCGACATCGGTTGATGATATGTCAAAAAAAATAAGGAAATCAGTCGTGATGGAGAATGATGATTTATCCGTTCGTATTACCCATGGTTTAAGAGGGGTTCTTACAAATGATATTGTATTTCCAGTTCAAATGGAAATTACAAATAAAGGAAAAGATTTTAGTGGAACAGCAATTGTAACGGTTCCAGAT
>JADIML010000054.1 GCA_017694765.1 Candidatus Scybalomonas excrementavium | reverse complement strand
AACATGGAGAAGGCTGTGGATGTGGACACGACCATCATCACGATCATGAACACGGAGAAAGCTGTGGATGTGGACACGACCATCACCACGACCATGAACACGGAGAAAGCTGTGGATGTGGACATGAACATCACCACGACCATGAGCACGGAGAAAGCTGTGGATGTGGACATGAACATCACCACGACCATGAACATGGAGAAAGCTGTGGATGTGGACATGACCATCATCATGACCACGATCATCATCACGCAGATGAAGTGTTCACAAGTTGGGGAACAGAAACACCAAAGAAATTTGATTATGATGAACTAGAAGAGATTTTAAAAACACTTTCTGAAAATGATGATTATGGAATGATTCTTAGAGCAAAGGGAATGTTACAGTCAACAAAAGGTGGCTGGATTTATTTTGATTTAGTTCCAGGTGAATATGAAATGAGAGAAGGTACTCCAGATTATACAGGACGCATTTGTGTGATTGGTTCTAAAATTAAAACAGAAGAAATTGAAAAACTTTTCCAGTTAAAGTAAGAAAGACATATCGATCGATACACAATGATATGTAGTAAAAGGAGAGCAAAATGGAATTACCAGTTTATTTATTTTTAGGTTTTTTAGAAAGTGGGAAAACAACTTTTATTCAAGACACATTACAAGAAGACTATTTTGCAGATGGACAAAAAACATTAATTCTTGCCTGTGAAGAAGGGGAAGAAGAATATGATGATGAAATTTTGCAAGAGGCAAACTGTGTTGTAGAAGTTATCGAAGAAGAGGAAGATTTTACAGTAGAAGCGATAAAAGAACTTATAAAAAAACATATGCCAGAACGAGTAATGATTGAATACAATGGTATGTGGAACGTAGCAGATGGTATTGATGTGATTCAAGATACGAATTTATTGGAATTATATCAAGTGATTACGTTAATCAATGCAGAAACATTCCAAGTTTATATGAACAATATGCGTTCCTTAGCAGTTGAAATGTTTAAATATGCGGAAATGGCAATTATGAATCGTTGTACTCCAGAAATGGATTTAGGCAGTTTTAGAAGAATGATTCGTTCTGGAAATCGTCGTCTTCAAGTTATGTTTGAAATGGCAGATGGCTATGATGATGTTCCAGTTGAAGAATCCTTACCATATGATTTAGAGTTATCCAAAATTGAATTAGAAGATGAAGACTTTGGTATTTGGTTTATGGATGCTATGGATCATCCAGAACGCTATGATGGAAAAGAAATTCATATGAAGACAATTGTTTGTAAACCAAATAACTTTCCAAAAGGATTGATGATTCCAGGAAGATTTGCTATGACTTGTTGTGCAGATGATATTCAGTTTTTAGGTGTTATTTGTAAGATGGAGCATGTGAAGTCAAGTACAATGAAAACAGTAAAAAATAGAGATTGGATTATGCTAACAGCAAGAATTGCCTGTGAATACCATGAAGAATATGGAGCGAAAGGACCTGTTCTTTATGCCGAAAGAATTGAAAGTGCGCAAAAGCCAGAAGATGATTTGATTTATTTCTAGAAAACTAGAAACGATGAAAAAGATACTTAAAAAGATACGTATTGTAAAAGTTTGATACAATACGTATCTTTTTTATGTTATAGGAGATTCCTCGCAAAGCGAGTTATCCTATAACATAAAAAAGCACTACGTGCGAACGATGCGCAGCTCGCAAAGAGGATAATTTTGCTTCGCAAATTGCTCGCGCGCAGCAAAGCGTGCATTGCTAGAAGTAACTTAAAGTCGCGAAGAGTGAGCATTGCACACTTTGTTCTTGTACAAACATTGATTTCATAAGAAAAAAAAGCTATAATACTTGTAAATACAACTATTGTAAAATCATTTTTCATAATGGGACATTCTTCTGAATGAGTTGTTCCATCATGTAAAAAGAAGGATGCGCAAGGCGCACTTTGTTTGAAAGGAGGATATAGAAAAGACAATGGGAGGATTAGATGATGTTTCGAAAGCTTTTTAGTTATATGGGTAAGTATAAAAAATATGCCATACTTGCTATGTTTTGTGTAATGGTAGAAGTCGCCTTTGAGTTAATTATTCCGTTTATTATGGCAGATATTGTAGATGTTGGTGTTCGTACAGGCGATAAGGGATATATTTTCTCACAAGGTATTCTTATGTTAGTCTGTGCATGTATTGCCTTAGTTCTTGGAATTGGAAGTGCTAAATTTTCAGCCATTGCGGGGCAAGGACTAGGGGCAGAATTAAGAAAGGCAGAATATAAAAAAATTCAAAGTTTCTCTTTTGCAAATACGGATAAATTTCGTACATCATCATTGATTACAAGACTAACAAGTGATATTACAACGATTCAAAATTCATTTTCAACAGGACTAAGACCAGCTTGTCGTTCTCCGATTATGATGGTACTTGCCTTGATACTTTCTTTTTCGATCAACGCAAAGTTAGCACTTGTATTTTTTGTGGCAGCACCCATACTAGGGATTTTATTATGGTGTATTATTTTGCGAGTACGTCCTTTATATACAACCATGCAAGGAGCCATTGATTTGGTAAATCGTGTGATTCAAGAAAATTTAACGGCAGTTCGAGTTGTAAGAGCTTATGTTAGAGAAGAGTATGAAATAAAAAAATTTAAAGAAGTCAATCAAAATTGGAAAACGGTATCTGAGAGGGCTTTTGGAATTGCATCGATGAATATGGCTGCTATGCAATTTGTTATGTATACAACAATTCTTGCAATCCTTTGGTTTGGAGGAAATCTGATTTTAAATAATGGAATGAAAGTTGGAGAGCTTACAGGTTTTTTAAGTTATGTGTTACAAGTGCTGAATTCTTTAATGATGATGTCTAATGTATTTTTAATGATGACACGTTCGTTATCTTCGGGAAAGAGAATTATGGAAGTAATGGAAGAGGAAGTTACATTAGATGATAAGGAAGCGAAAGATATTTCGGTGGAACGAGGAGAAATTGTATTTGAACATGTATCCTTTAAATACAAAGAAACGGCAAAGGAAGATGTGCTCTCTGATATTTCTTTTACAATACAGGCAGGACAGACTGTTGGAATTATTGGGGCAACTGGTTCAGCAAAATCGACACTTGTTCAGTTAATCCCACGATTATATGATGTAACACAAGGAAAGATTTATATTGATGGACGTCCAATTAAGGAATATCCGTTAAAGCATTTAAGAGATGTCATTGCCATGGTTTTACAAAAAAATACGTTGTTCAGTGGTACTGTAAAAGAAAATCTTTGTTGGGGAAAAGAAGATGCCACACAAGAGGAGATAGAAGAAGCGTGTAAAATTGCTTGTGTAGATGAGTTTATCCCTCGATTAAAAGATGGATACGACACAGAGCTTGGACAGGGTGGTAGTAATGTGTCAGGAGGACAAAAGCAAAGACTTTGTATTGCTAGAGCTTTATTAAAAAGACCGAAAATTCTTATTTTCGATGATTCTACAAGTGCTGTAGACACAGCAACAGAAGGAAGAATCCGAGAACAACTAGCAAACAGTTTTCCAAATACGACGAAAATTATCATTGCTCAAAGGATCACATCGATTATGCATGCCGATCAAATTATTATTTTAGAGGATGGGAAAATTCATGAAATAGGAACGCATGAATCCTTATTAAAATCCAATGAAATTTATCAAGATATGTATCATTCACAACAGGAAGGAGCAGGATTATAATGGCAAAAGGTGGATATAAACGTCCAAAGGACACGAAACGAACAATCAAAAAGTTTATTCATTACCTAGGGAATTATAAGTGGTCGTTATTTCTTGTTGCAATTTTAGTTGTGATAAGTAGTGGTGCCAATATTATGGGAACTTATTTATTAAAACCAGTCATTAATGATTATATATTGCCGGGAGATAAGAAAGGTTTGGCCAAAATGATTTGTTTCATGGGTATTCTCTATGGAAGTGGTGCGTTAGCAACCTTGTTATACAATCGTTTCATGGTAAGAACGGCTCAAGAGATCGTAAGTGAAATACGAATGGACTTATTTAAGCATACCCAAAAATTGCCGTTACAGTATTTTGATACCACTACCCATGGAGAGCTTATGAGCCATTTCACAAATGATATCGATACCATTACAGAGGCATTGAATAATAGCTTCTCCCTTCTGATTCAAAGTTTTATTGTTGTTACTGGGACAATTACTATGTTGCTTGTTTTAAATGTACCGTTATCACTGATTGTTATCTTTTTTTTAGCTGGCATGTCACTCTTTATTCAATATAATGGAAAATATAGTCGTAAATATTTCAAGGAACAACAAAAATGTCTTGGAAATATGAATGGATTTATTGAAGAAATGGTAACAGGACAAAAAGTAGAGAAAGTATTTAATCATGAGGAAAAAGATTTTGAAGAGTTTTGTAAACGAAATGAAGCATTAAGACAGGCGTCTACAAAAGCATTAACCTACTCTGGAAGAATGGTGCCAACGATTGTTAGTTTATCGTATGCCAATTATGCTTGTTCTGCTTGTATTGGAGCTTTATTTGTATTAGCAGGCTGGTTTGATCTTGGTAGTTTAGCTTCCTATCTTGTATATGTCCGACAAAGTGCTATGCCAATGAATCAATTTACACAACAAATTAACTTTCTTTTATCTGCGTTATCTGGTGCAGAACGTGTCTTTGAAATGATGGAAATAGAACCAGAAATTGATGAGGGTACCGTAACTCTTTGTAAAGCAATCAGAAAAGAAAATGATACATTAGAAGAAGTTTTAGAAGGGAAAGAAGATACGAAAGATACAATTTGGGTATGGAAAAAAGAAGAAGGGGATAAAATAGCATTAATTCCATTAAAAGGAGATGTCCGTTTTCATGATGTTATTTTTGGATATGATGACAGTAAAAAAATATTAAATCACATTTCCCTTTTTGCAAAACCAGGACAAAAGATAGCATTTGTTGGTTCTACAGGAGCAGGGAAAACAACGCTCATCCAACTGATCAATCGATTTTATGAAATACAAGGTGGTACTATTACCTATGATGGGATTGATATTCGTGATATGAAAAAAGCTGATTTAAGACGCTCTCTTTCTATGGTAATCCAAGAAACTCATTTATTTACAGGTACCATTGCACAAAATATTCGCTATGGACGGCTACAAGCAACAGACGATGAAGTAAGAAAAGCAGCGATACTTGCTAATGCAGACTCTTTTATTAGGCGTTTACCAGATGGATATGATACTATGCTTTATGGAGATGGCAGTAATTTATCACAAGGGCAAAGACAGTTACTTGCCATAGCAAGAGCTGCGATTGCAAGACCACCTGTTTTAATTTTAGATGAGGCCACAAGCTCTATTGACACAAGAACAGAACATCTGATTGAGAAAGGAATGGATGCCTTAATGCAAGATAGAACAGTTTTTGTTATCGCACATCGTTTATCGACTGTTCGAAATGCAAAAGCCATTCTTGTGTTGGAACAAGGAGAAATTATGGAACGAGGAAGCCATGATGAGCTGGTAGAGGAGCAGGGAAGATATTATCAGCTTTATACAGGTCAATTTGAATTAGAATAAATATTTAGAAAGCAGAGGTGAAAAGAAGATGGAAAAAGCAATGGTTCGAGAAGTGCTTGCTCGATTAGAAGCCAATCGAAAAAAACTTTTAAAGCCATATTTTCAAGAGCTTGGCTTAGTATTAGGACAAGGGCAAGCGAGAATTTTAAATACATTATTTAAGAAAGATCATATTACCCAAAGAGAGTTAGCGGATGCTTGTGAAATGGATGTTACGAACATATCAAGGACACTGGATCGCATGGTGGAGGCAGGATTTTTAACGAGGGAAAAGAAGCCAGGCTGTCGGCGTTCCTATTTAATTGTCTTAACAGAATCAGGAAGAGAAAAAGCCGAAGAAGTACATCGTGGATTTCAAAAAGTAGATGAAGTTTTATGGAAAGATTTTACCAAAGAGGAGATGGAATACATTGTAAAAGGATTAGTAAAAATGGCGTCTAATTTACAGCATACTACCCATATGCAAGTTGAGAAAAAATAGAAATAGGAGAGAGAGAACGTACTGAAAAGGCGGTATTTCTAAGTAGAGTATAGAAATGAGAAAGTTGTTAAAGTATTTAAAAGATTATAAAAAAGAGAGTATTTTAGGACCTTTATTCAAGCTCTTAGAAGCAAGTTTTGAGCTATTTGTGCCACTTGTAATAGCTCGTATTATTGATATTGGGATTTTGAATAAGGATATGAATTATGTGCTAAAGATGGGAGGAATGTTAGTTGTTCTTGGAATCATTGGTCTAGTTTGTTCCATTACAGCACAGTATTTTGCAGCAAAGGCAGCAGTTGGATTTGGAACAGCAGTGAGAAGTCAACTCTTTCGACATCTTAATCGTTTCTCTTATGAGGAAATGGATCAAATAGGTTCTGCTACTTTGATTACAAGAATAACAAGTGATATCAATCAAGTACAAGCAGGAGTAAATATGGTACTTCGCTTATTTTTACGCTCCCCATTTATTGTATTTGGGGCTATGATTATGGCGTTTACTGTTGATACAAAGAGTGCTATGGTTTTTGTCATTACGATTCCAGTGCTTTCTATTATTATTTTTGGAATTATGGCAATTAGTATGCCGATTTATAAGAAGATACAAAAATATTTGGAACAGATTACATTAGTAACAAGAGAAAATCTTGTAGGAGTTCGTGTTATTCGTGCTTTTAACCAACAAGAAAAAGAATGTGCCCAATTTGATGAAGAAAGTAACTTATTATTAAAAAGTCAAAAATACGTAGGTAAAATAGCAGGACTGTTAAATCCATTGACATATATTGTTATCAATGTGGCAATTATTATGATTATTTGGGTTGGTGGAAAACAAGTAAATACAGGGCGTTTGACACAAGGGGAAGTGGTAGCTCTTGTCAATTATATGTCGCAAATTTTAGTAGAGCTTATTAAACTTGCGAATTTAATTATTACGACAACCAAATCCTTTGCATGTGCATCTCGTATTCAAATGGTATTTGAAATGCAGCCTAGTATTGTTTATGCAGACAATTCTAAGGAAACACAAGAATGTTATACAGATGATATGGTAGTATTTGAACATGTCAACTTTGCCTATGGAGATTCCGCAGAAAATGCTCTTACGGACATTCATTTTCGTGTAAAAAAAGGAGAAACAATAGGAATTATTGGAGGGACTGGATCGGGAAAATCCAGTATTATTAACCTAATTCCTAGATTTTATGATGTAAAATCAGGAAAAGTTCTCATTCATGGAATGGATGTAAGAGATTACTCGAAAGAAGCCTTACAAAGTAAAATAGGGATTGTTCCACAAAAGGCAGTGTTATTTAAAGGAACGATTCGAGAAAATTTACAGTGGGGTAAAAAAGATGCTACAACAGAAGAGATGAATCAAGCAATTTCCATTGCACAAGCAGAAGAATTTGTAAAAGAACATGGACTGGATTACAAGATCCAACAAGGTGGAAAAAATCTATCTGGTGGACAAAGACAGAGATTAACCATTGCAAGAGCCTTAGTGAAACAGCCTGAAATTTTAATTTTAGATGATAGTGCATCAGCACTTGATTTTGCTACCGATGCGCAATTAAGAAAGGCAATTCAAGAAGAAACAAAAGATATGACAGTATTTATTGTATCACAAAGAGCAGCATCCATTCGACATGCCGATCAGATTTTCGTTTTAGATGACGGGAAAATTGTTGGAAGTGGAACACATGAGTTTTTATTAAAATCGTGTGATATTTATCGTGAAATTTGTCTATCACAGTTTTCAAAAGAGGAGGTAGGAGTATGAAATCACTGAAAGAACACAGTTCTACACTAAAAAAAGTGTTTGAGTATATAGGGATTTATAAATTTTTTGTAGCATTATCGCTATTGTTTGCAGGAATTACAGTTGCTCTTACTTTATATATGCCTATTTTAATTGGACATGCTGTTGATTATTTAATTGGAGAAGGAGAAGTAGAATTTTCTAATCTCTTTCATTTGTTTGAACAAATGGCAATGCTTTTAGTGGTGACAGCAGTGGCACAATGGATTATGAATATTATTAATAATCATGTTACGTATCGTGTTGTTTTGGATATTCGAACAAAAGCATTTTATCATTTGCAAAAAGTACCAGTTTCTTACATCGATCAACACCCACATGGAGATATTATTAGTCGAGTGATAGCAGATATCGATCAGTTTTCTGATGGTCTCTTAATGGGATTTACACAGTTATTTACAGGAGTCCTTACAATACTTGGAACGTTATTTTTTATGTTTCGTATCAATGTTCATATTACAGTTGTTGTCATTGTCATAACTCCAGTTTCTATGTTTGTAGCAGCTTTTATTGCCAAGAGAACATTTCTTATGTTTCAAGCACAATCAGAAGCAAGAGGAGAATTGACAGGATTCATTAACGAAATGATAGGCAACCAAAAAGTAGTAAAGGCTTTTGGATATGAGAAAGAAGCTGAAAAACGATTTGATACGATGAATGAGCAGTTAAAAAGAACAAGCTTACAAGCTACCTTTTTTTCTTCCATTACCAATCCATCGACCCGCTTTATTAATGCTTTTGTATATGCTTGTGTTGGTGTAGTAGGAGCGATTGCTGTGATTCGAGGAAATATTTCTGTTGGAATTTTAACGTCTTTTTTAAGCTATGCAAACCAATATACGAAGCCTTTTAATGAAATTTCAGGAGTTGTTACAGAATTACAAAATGCACTCGCTTGTGCAAGTCGTGTCTTTGCATTAATCGAGGAAGAAGCGATGCCAAGTGAAGAAGGAAACGAGAGTTTAACAGAAGTGAAAGGCAATATAGAATTAGAACATGTTAGTTTTTCCTACGATCCAAAAGAGTCTTTGATTGAAGACTTAAATCTTGTTGTTCGTGCTGGAGAGAAAGTGGCAATTGTTGGACCAACTGGATGTGGCAAAAGTACAATGATCAACTTACTTATGAGATTTTATGATGTAACAAGTGGAGTAATTCGAATAGATGGAAAAAATATGTATCATCTTACAAAAGAAAGTTTACGTAAAAACTTTGGAATGGTGTTACAAGAGACATGGTTAAAAACGGGAAGTATTCGAGATAATATTGCTTATGGAAAAGAAGATGCTACGGAAGAAGAAATTATACAGGCAGCAAAACTAGCCCATGCTCATAATTTTATTAAGAAAATGCCACAAGGCTATGATACGATTCTTACAGAAGATGGAGGAAATCTGTCACAAGGGCAAAAGCAACTGCTTTGTATCGCAAGAGTGATGTTATGTATGCCCCCAATGTTAATTCTTGATGAAGCAACCAGTTCTATTGATACACGAACCGAGTTATTAGTCCAAAAAGCATTTGAGAAGATGATGGAGGGGCGAACAAGTTTTATTGTAGCACACCGTTTATCTACGATTAAAGAAGCAGATTGCATTTTAGTTATGCGACATGGAACGATTGTTGAAAAAGGAACCCATGAACAATTATTGGAAAAACAAGGATTTTATTATCAGCTTTATCATAGTCAGTTTGCACAATAAAATAGTATGTTATTAGGAAGAATTGTTTGATAGTTTTGTTTGACGGACATTTTTATTAATGATAAAATGAAAAAAGTTTCCTAAAATATAGAGAGGAGGGATCGTTTGTGAAGAAAAAGGGAAGTGTTTTTTTACTCTTCCTATTAGTATGGGGTGTAATTTTTTCCTATCCTTTATGGAAGGAAAAGTTACATATCTTAGTAAGAGAACCAATTACAAAGGAGAATACCGTTTCTTCCATGGAACAATTAGAACGTAAAGTAATTGCATGTTTAGAACAAGGAAAGACAGAAGAAAATTTCTACTTAGATGGTAGTTTGACGAAAGATTTAGAGAAAGTAAATGCCAATTTAGATGGATATTATGGATATGTAACATCGTATTACATGGCAAAGTGGCCTAGAAAAGGATTCTATCAAGTGAAATTGAACTTTGAATTGTCTGATAACTATTACGCCTATCATCATTTAACAGAAGGATTCGATCTTACAGGACATGAACAAGCAAAACAATTGGCGAATAAAGCACAGGCAATTTTAAACAAAATCATCAAAAAGAACATGAGTGATTATGAAAAAGAAAAAGCGATTCATGATTACATTGTTACCCATGGAGAATATGGTTTTTTAAAAGGAGAGAAAAAAGAGGATAGTTATGATGCAAAGGGAATTTTGTTAGAAGGGAAAGGTGTTTGTAGTTCCTATTCAGAATCGATGCAACTTTTATTATCCTTAGCTGGTGTAGAGTCTAAAATTGTTTTAGGAGAAGCAGATATTGAACATTCATGGAATTTAGTAAAACTAGATGGAAAATGGTATCATGTTGATGTTACATGGGATGATCCGGTTCCAGACGAAAAAGGAAGAGTGCTATATAATTACTTTAATGTTCCAGATGAATTGTTAAAAAAGACACATACATGGGATACAAAACGATATGAAAAGGCAAATTCTTATGAGAAAAATTATTATGGAATGAAACAGGATGTTTGTCAAAACTATAAGGAAACAAAGGCACGAATTATAGATGGAATTCAGAAGAAAAAGAAGAAGATTAAACTTTTATTAACCGATGAAAAGGCAAAGGATTATGCCTATAATTTTGTTTTACAGTATGATAGTGTTTCAAGCATCCGATGGAAAAATATAGGAGAAAGTCCATGTCTTGTTATGATTATGACACTAGAGTATCAATCTTAGAGAAAAGAGGAAACCAATGACAAAACAACAGTTTATTCAAGAATTAAGTGAGTGTTTGTTAAATG
>JADIML010000053.1 GCA_017694765.1 Candidatus Scybalomonas excrementavium | reverse complement strand
TTTACATTCCAATATGTTTCTATTAATACTTTGCCCCAATAATACTAGGGATGCCAAGTGGTCTTATTTACATTCCAATATGTTTCTATTAATACCCGTCTTTATAAACAATAGTCGTTATAACCTCTGTCACCCAACTTTTTGTCGTTCTTTCTAGTTTTCTAGACAGAATTATACTTTTATAATTATTATATAATAAATTTCCTATATATTCAAGATTTTCTTTATCTGTCGATCTAATGGATTTTTTACACAATTAAAGATCGACAATGATTTTTTGTATCTAACTTACAATCATAAAAAGAAACTTGTCTTGTCCTCTTTTTTACCTAAGGTTTCTTTACTTAACCATTTTTCTTGTCTTGCTTTAAATACGATAACAGAATCATAGTCTTGATCGATATACGGTTTTATCTCACTTTGCAATTTTTTTAATTGCACTGCTGTGATTTCACCTTCAAACACTGAATTTTGTACATGTGATAAATATTTTTTACATTGTTTAAAAACCTGAGACCACCGTTTTTGTCCATTATTCTCTTGACTAATATCATATACTAAAATAACATACATTACTACCACCAAATCCTAAATCCTTCATACTCTTTTTCTCCCATTAGATGCTTTACTAATTTATAACATTCTAAACGCATTAAATGTTGATAAGATACCTTTCTTCCTAGTTCCTTATGTGTAATTGTTTTTTCTAATCTCTCATCTAATTGCTTCATAATTAATCGAGAGGCTTCTTTCTTTAAATGTAGAAAATTTAGTTCTTTTGTAAAGCTATCCTCTGTAATTTGTTTTTTATTTAATAATGCGAATATAAGTCTATCTCCTATCAATGGTTTAAATATTTCAGCAATATCTAATGCTAAAGAAAATCTCCGAACGCCTGGTTCATGTAAATAACTAATGGTTGGATTTAACTGTGTTTTATAAATTTCACTTAAAACCTTCGTATAAATTAATGAATTTACAAAAGAAATCAATGAATTTATCATATTGTCAGGTGGGTGCATTATTCTCTTTTCAAATTTAATATTCTGATTCACAATTTCATTCCATGCAGAATAGTATTCTTTTCTTATATTTCCCTCTATTCCCATCAATTCCTCTATTTTTTTCACGTCAGATAAATTTTTTCTCAATAAGTCAATTTTTTTCATTGGACTTTCTACATCTTTTCCTCTACTATTATAGTAACGTAGATTTCGATAAATATTATCTGCTGCTGCCATAATAAATTCTTTTGCAATCGGAAGGCGTTTAGAATAATTGCTATAGGCATCTACTTGTTGTACTAATAATTGTCCGGATAATAATGTTTCTTTTGGATAAAAACTTCCTGTATAATACTGATAATAATTAAAGAAATGAATGGGTATCCCGTATTGGGACATATAATTTAAAAATTTTGTATTTACTGTCATTTCAGAAAAAATATAAATATCTGATATTGCTTCCACTGGCTTTGGATGCTTTTTTCCTTCATAATCAATAAACAAGAGTGTATTATCATTCCTTTTTAACTCCCCATTTGTATGAATAACTAAACTTTTTTTCATACCCTTCTCCTTTCCTATTGTATCAAGTTATACAAAAAATACTTTTACTATCTATAGTATTCTTTCTCAAATAAAACAAAGCTCATAATATGCACATTTTTTACATACTTTTTTACTTTCTACTTTTGGTGGCAATTTTAAATTTTTAATATCAATAATATTTTTTATTATTTCTTCCAAAGTATTTTCATCGTTTTCAGTTAATTCTATTAATTTATTTTCTTTTAATAACGGATAATCAATTTTTGCTTTTAATTCCTCTACTCCTCTTTTTTTCAAATAATATAGATAATATTTTACTTGCCATATGCTTGCCTCTTCTATGGATTTACTCTTTTTTATCTCATGTAGTTCCTTACGACTTTTTATAAAGTCAATACTGATAATATTATCGATATTAATATGTTTTTCTGCTCTTTTATAGCTAGATTCATCTAGTAATTTCCCTAGAATCACATCATCATTTTCCGATTCCATCATAATATCATGACAAAAATACCATAATTTCTTTTTACATATAAAATAATAATAAATCATTGTTCCTGTAATTTTTTCTTCCATTTTCCCTCTCCATCCTATTTATTTTTACTTTTACTACGATAACAATTTCTTGAATTATAAATAGTTATACTCTTCCTTTTGAATAACGAGTCCCCTTCCCTTTTTTGTATCTTTATCAAAGTCATACTCTGCATATATTTTATGGATATTAGTGCCCTTTATTGTACTTTTATCTATATTATCAGGAGTACGATAATATATCGTTTGATTAATTGTATAATCCAAAAATTTTTCTCTTATAATCTGTCTTGCTTCTTTTCCAATATTAGGACTTTTAATAAATTGAACCCCTTCTTGGAATAGTGTTTCTTTTTTTTCATAAGTTTCATAAGGAATAACTGCTATACTTCTAATATCTCGAAATTCTTCTTGTGCCTTTTTTTTATCATAATTTGTTACCTTAATATCTGATAATTTATTTAAGTTATCTTCAATCTCTTTATAATATATGCTATTCTTTATTTCCTCTTCTTTATAGACATCATTAATATAATTTGTCTTTTCTGATTCTGTAAATATTTTATTTTCATATTTCTTTAACAGAGCAATTGAACGATCATAGATGTCTTTGTCATAAATAATATTTCTTCCATTTTTTGTATCAAACACAATAATATTAGAGGTTTCTGGCTCATATTTTCCCTTTCGATTACAACGCCCCATTCTCTGTAATAAACTATCTGCTGTACTCATTTCGGTATATAAAATCTCGAAGTCAATATCAAGACTCGCTTCTACAATTTGTGTACTAATCCATATTCCTTTTTTATTTTTCTCTTTTGCAAACTGTATAATACTCTTTTCTAACAGTTCTCTATCTTGACGTAAAAAATTGGAATGTAATAAAAATACTTCTTCTATCTGTTCGGAAAGTTGTTCATATAATTGTTGTGCCTTTTTTATTGTATTACAAATGACTAATACTTTCTTTTCTTGACTTTTTTCTGCCAATTCTTCTATATCAAACTCCTCATTACGAATTTCTAACATATGACGTTTTGTTTGATCCTCATTTGTAAAATCTTGAAATAAATAGTTTTTATCTTCTACTAGCCCCTTCTTTCTCATAAACGCTTTTAAAACTGGCGGAAAAGTAGCTGTAACAATTGCAAATTTTCCTCCCATTTTAGAAATTGTCTTTAAACAATAAATAAGTGTTGCTACAACTCGTGGAGAATACGCTTGTATCTCATCTAAAATGATTTTTGAATACTTTAATGTAGCTGGAAATATTTCTGTTCCTAATGCTTTATAGGCAAATAAAAACAACTGATCAACAGTACATATGGTCAATGGATATGATAACAATTTGGCTCGTTCATAATTTACTAATCCACTTTCTTCTTTGGCTTCTTCTATGTAAGTATTTAGACTACTTGAATGTAATAATGCTACATGTTCATAATGATATTGTTCCTTAATTCTTTTATAAATAGCATTTGATGAAACTCGGAGTGGCAATGTATAAAATCCTTTCTCACCATTTAACCAAAGCAATGAACCTTCTGTTTTACCTGATCCAGTTGGTGCAATAATAACTAAATTTTGATTTTTATTTTCTTTCATATAAATTTGCATAGGACGATATTGATTGTGTAATCGTTCATCAATAGATTTTTTTAGCTGTTTTTCTTTTCGATCACAAAATTCTTCTGCACTTTCAAACCCTGCACTTACTGTCCAATCAAATTTATTTAACATTCCTTTTATTGTTAAATATTGATACCATGCTTTATCTTCTATTCTCTTAGTCTGTCCAATACTATTATTAGCAAATAAAGTATTAGAGCGATTTCTTAAAGATGTTTTTAACTCCATATTTAAAAACTCTTTTATATAAGGTTTATAATATTTTTCAATATATATTTTAAATTTATTGTCATCAACATCATCTTCTCTATCATGATGATGGTAGACAGCTGTACAAAGAACTTTAAAATCTTCCTTTTTTATTTCTCCTATCTTTTCTTCTATTTTTTCTTTTGAAATCACACAAGTACTTAAATGTCCATGTGGTATCATAGTAATATTTCTGATTTCTTTTTCTAATTCTTTACCTAAATTTAATTTCTGTATTCGATTTTGAAACAATATGTCAGCTTTTCCATAATCATGATATTCACAAGCAAATAAAATTAATTTCTTTTGCTTTTCAGTAAAATAATCCCCATACTGCTCAAAGAAATCTTTCGCACATAATACGGTTTCTTTTATATGATCCCTTAATGTTTTTTGTGGTTGTTTTTCTTTTTGTTGTAAATTATTTAAGCTATTGTACAAAACTTCTCTTTCTACTTCTGTTAGTTCTCCTACTAACATGCTAATCACTCTTTCAAATGCCTTTTTTACTTTTTGCATTTCTTGTTCTGTTAATACTTTTTCCTTTGACTTTGCGTAATACTCCATCTTATCTCCTCATTCTTTTCTAGCATTGACTATTTCATTTTCTATCCTCTATGAATCATAGAAAATAACTTCCAATATGGCACTATTATTCTATTACTTTATTTTGTTAATGCAACCACTGCTGGTTGTTCAGAAAAATCATCGACATATATATTATCAATTACTTGATTTTTGGGTAGATAATACGCCCGTACTCTTCCTCCGTCTTTTTTCCATCTCCTCATTCCCTTCACAATCTCATATTCATATGTAAGATTAAAAATCGGAACTACTTGATTTAATTCTATACTGAAATCTACAGGAATGTATATATTATGAGTTGATATTGCTTCTTCTTCTTTTCGAAGTTCTACGATATCCACATTCCAAATATCTAAAATATCCTCATGCCTCCCTAAAGCTAAATATTTTTTTGGATATTTTAATGACTGATACACCAGTTCAAAATCTTCTTCACTAGGTACAATATGGAATATCATGTGATTTTCACAAATAAGTTCTGTATGTGCAATTCCTTTAAAAATTCCATATTGTCCGTCAGAAATTAACTGATGACGATCTGCCTCATATTTTCCTCCTGGTGTAAAAGAATATCTTGTATATAGATCACTAATTGTTCCATTATTCGTTCCTTGAATGCTTAATCTCATAGGATGAAATTCTTGAAACCCACATGCAAAATGAATCATACCAAGTACTGTTGAATATGGTGGTAATGGATATGTTTCTTTCAAAAGAAAGCTCGTAGGCTTTCGATAATTTACCATATTTTGAAAACATTCCACCCTAATTGCCTTCATAATATTGCTTCACTTCCTCTTTTAACTGTTCAAATGTTTTTCCTATACTTTTTGCTCCTAATACTTCCTTTATTTCTTGAGCATTATCAAAAATATCACTCACTACCCCCGTATATGTATGCTTTTTCATCATAGTATTGTCTTCTACTAACTCCTGTAATGTATGAACATTTACTTTATTTTTTACTACTTTTAATCGATTTTCAAAGAATGGTAATCCTACCTCATATCTTCCACCAATCATAAATAATGGACTTAAATTTTCTCTTCTTCCTTTGATATCACGATATAAATATTGCACTCCATCTAGTAAAGTTTGTACACGTTTTATTTTTTCTTCTTGTGAAATCTCCATAGTACCATCCACCCCAACACGATCAAGGTCAATCGTAATCGTATAAGAATAGTAAGAACGATGAATTTCACTTTGTGCTATAGCATTTTCATATCCCCCACGTTTTGCCAATCCCATATTTGTTAAAAATTCGATATCACTGTCATATGGTTCTAATGAAATGGCATTACTTAAGCGAACAACAGCACTTCTTGTTGCAGCTCCCCCTTTTGCTTCATCACTTTTTGCGACTGTCTTCATATAACCAAACAGATCAATTTCTGGGTACTCTTCAATTGTTGCTGATGGAGCAAATTGTACTACTTTACTACTCGCATCTACTGGAGTATTATCCCATTGTAACTGATTTATTAAGCTATATCTCATAGCTTGTCTTGAAATATAAGAGTACTGCTCATAATCTCCTCTAGACATCTTTTTTAATGTAGTAATATTTCCAATTCC
>JADIML010000052.1 GCA_017694765.1 Candidatus Scybalomonas excrementavium | reverse complement strand
GTATAAGTAGCATATAAAACTCCATCATCTCCCATCACAGGATCAACAATTACCTTTGTATGCTTCATTCGAAACTTTTCTATGAACTGAATAACCAATTCTATTTGTTCTTTAGAACCAAGAAACCCCGTCGTAATTCCATCAAAGGTGACATCCAACTCTTTCCAATTATTCATGTAAGCTTCCATATGACTTGTATAGTCATCAAAATAATAAGTTGGATACCCTGTGTGTGCGGATAAAATGGCTGTAGGCAATATACATCCTTGTACTCCCATAGCTGAAATAATCGGAAGCTGTACAGCGATTGAACAGCGCCCAAAACCTGTCATATCATTAATTAGGGCAACTCTTTTTGGTCGCTTCATAATCTCCCCCTCCCTTCTTATTCTAGTTCTCTTTTAATTTTGCAATTCCCTTTTCTATAAGAAACTCTGGACGGTAAGAAAGTTTTGCCTTTCTAAGTCCTTCACTACCAGCATCTTCTTCTCGATTAATATAAAGATACTCTGTACCACAATGTTGGACAAACTGTTGATTAATCATTGGGTATGCACCTTGAATACTTGCATAAGCCTTTTCAATATGAACAACTAATGTATCATTTGTCACAGCTTCTCCTATTGTAAAGGCGATGATTTTTCCACCTGTACGGAGCGCTCCACCAACAACGCCTAACTCTTCAAAATGTTTTAAATAATTAAATGTTACACAAATTTCTGCTTTCTTTTCTGGATCATCATCACATCCATTTTCCACTCTCCATTGTTGTGCCATTTCCATACAGTCTTGTATATTATCTTTTGTAATTGGCTCATATGTCCAATCTGGACAGTTTTCTTTAAAACGATTAATATGGTTTCGCTTTCCATGTAACTTTTTACCTGCTAGTGTTGCTAATTTTTCAGAAGCATACACATAGTCTGCAATATCTCGATCGTATTCTATCTCAAACTGATTTGGAAACATTTCTTCTAATCGTTCAAATCTTGCTGGTGTAATTCCATGGAGCATAAGGCTTCTTCCATTTTGTTTTTCTTCTTCGATTAAAATTTCTAATGTTTTCTTAATATCTCCATCTCCTAGAGGATAGCTATACGTATTTTTTTCTTTGGAACGCAGTACAAGCATATCATTTACAATAGCAAATTCCACTTGATAATGGGGTGCCCAAAGTACCATATTGGCAAAAGTAAGCTCACAAGAACGCTCATCTACATGTTCATAAAATTTTTCTAACTGTTCTTTATCTTCTAATGTTGGTATTTTAAATTCTAACATAATTACCCTTTCTATTTTCTAGGCATCACCTAGACATTCCTTCTTCTTTCTTCATTCTGTTCCTTTGAACATTTGGAATGTTATTTTTCTCTTCTTTTTGTTTCATCCAAAACTATAGCATACATAAAAAAAAATGGCAAATTTCTCATTTCTTATTTTTTAGTATTGACAACTTTTTATTCTTCCTCTATACTTTTTTAAAAAAGTATTCTAAATGTGATAAATCACATTTTTCTATTTTAAGACGAATATGTTAAACGGTATATTTATGTAAATGTATATTTGTGTAAATATGTAAATTTTATAATAAGCAAATGGTACAATACATTTCACTTATTTTATGTAAATAAAAGGGAGTAGCTGACATCTTTTGATGGGTACAGTGTCGTCAATACGATTGTTTGACAATCCGGCTTGTAACTAAGTAGCGAGACTTTTATTGCAGCATTTTTTGTGCTGCAATAAAAGTCTCGCTTTTTTTGCATGATAGGAAATTCCTTTTAACATATTCTCAGTTAAATTTGGAAAGAATACATTACAAAAGAAAGGAAGAATCTTATGGACAAAAACAAACAATTTTCATCCATGACAGTTGATCAAACATTAAAAGAAGTAAAATCTTCTCGTTCTGGTCTTACAAAACAAGAAGCCCAATCTAATCAAACCACATATGGCTTTAATGAAATTGAGGAACAAAAAAGTAAATCTACATTTATGATTTTCTTAGAGCAATTTAAAGATTTTCTCGTTATTATCTTATTAATTGCTGGTACTGTTTCTGCTATATTAGGTGATCTTGAAAGCTGTCTTGTTATTTTTGCTGTTATTACTATGAATGCTATTCTTGGTACTGTACAGACAAAGAAAGCAGAACAATCTTTAAATAGCTTAAAAAAGCTATCTGCTCCGACTGCTAAAGTACTTCGTGATGGCTCTATCGTGATGATTCCATCCAAAGAAGTTACAATTGGCGATATTGTGTACTTAGAAGCTGGTGACTCTATCGTTGCCGATGGTCGCCTTATTGAATGTGCAAGCCTTCAAGTAAATGAAAGCGCATTAACAGGAGAAAGCACTGCTATTGAAAAACAACTTGACGCATTAGATGGAACTTTACCAATTGCCGATCAAACAAATATGGTATTTTCTGGTACTTTTGCAACGTATGGACGTGGAGCTTTCGTTGTTACTTCGATCGGAATGGATACAGAAGTTGGTAAAATTGCTAGCTTAATTCAAAATGCAAAAGAAAAAAGAACACCACTTCAAGAAAACCTTGATCAATTTGGACAACGTCTTTCTCTTGTCATTCTTGGCTTTTGTGCTATCATCTTTGGAGTTAGCCTTCTTCAAGGTCAAGAAATTTTAGATGCTTTTATGTTTGCTGTTGCCTTAGCTGTTGCAGCAATTCCAGAAGCATTAAGTTCTATCGTTACGATTGTTTTATCTTTTGGAACACAAAAAATGGCAAAAGAACATGCCATTATGAGAAAACTTCAGGCAGTAGAAGGTCTTGGAAGTGTTTCTGTTATTTGTTCTGATAAAACAGGAACATTAACACAAAATAAAATGACAGTAACAAATGGATATATTTTATCAGATAATCGCTCTTTTACAGTGGAAGAAGCGAACCTTGAACATCCAGACATTCAAAAATTATTAGACTATGGTGTTTTATGTAATGATTCAAAAATCGAAAATGATACTGACATTGGAGATCCAACGGAAACGGCTTTATTACATTTTGCAAGAAAAAAAGGATTAAGCGAATCCGATATTCGCCATTACTTCCCACGTGTATCTGAGATTCCATTTGACTCCGACCGAAAACTCATGTCTACGGTTCATGAAATCAATGGAAAAACAATGATGGTAACAAAAGGAGCTGTTGACGTTTTATTAACACGCTCCTATTTAACAGAGGAACAAAAACAACAAATTCAAAAAGCAAATGAAGATTTTTCCAAACAAGGGCTTCGTGTTTTAGCTTTTGTTGAAAAAGAAGTTACAAACTTACCGATTACTGTTGAAGATGAAACCGATTATCGTTTCTGTGGCTTAATTGCTATGATCGATCCTCCAAGAGAAGAATCGATGGAAGCTGTAGCTGCTTGTAAACGTGCAGGTATTCGAGCTGTTATGATTACTGGTGATCATAAAGTAACTGCTTCTGCCATCGCAAGACAAATTGGTATTTTAACAGAAGGTACAAAAGCAGTTGATGGTTCTGAAATTGATTCTTTAAGCGATGAACAACTAAGAGAAATTGTTCCTGATATTTCTGTGTACGCCCGTGTATCACCAGAACATAAAATCCGCATTGTTCGTGCATGGCAAGATCGTGGAAACATTGTAG
>JADIML010000051.1 GCA_017694765.1 Candidatus Scybalomonas excrementavium | reverse complement strand
GTATATAGTAAGCAAAATTGATAAGTGCAAAATAAGGAGGTTTCCAAAACATGAATGGAAAGAAACTAGCTACAATGTTTATGACAGTAACGTTAAGTATAGGAATGTTAGTAGGATGTGGAAAGAAAGCATTTGATTTAGAGAAGTATGGAGAAGATGCAGTAGTAACCATAGATGAAAGTAGTCTATCCTTTTGGGATGCGAATTTTCAGGCACGTCTATTACAGACTCAATATGAAAATACATATGGATTAGATGTATGGATAGAGACATTAGAACAGAATGAAACATTTGAAACTTCAGTAAAAAATACAGTATTAGAAGGATTAAAAAGAAATCTTGTAGTTTTAAATCATGCAAAGGATTATGACATTACAGTGACAGACGAAGAGAAAAAGGCGATTTCTGGACAAGTAGATACTTTTTTAGAACAGATAACAGATGAATTTAAAGAGTTAACAAAGCCAGAACAAGAAAAAGTAGAAAACTATTTAGAAGAAACCGTTATGATACAAAAGGTAGCTTCAGCTGTAGCAAAGGAAGCAGATGTTACAGTAACCGATGAAGAAGCAAGACAAATGAAAGCAAACTATGTAGTGTTTTCGTTTGATTCTACAGATTCAGATTCACAAAAAGCTAATGCAAAAAATAAAGCGCAGAAGTTAGTGAGTGGGGCAAAGAAAATCAATAGTTTAGCACAGGCAGCAAATAAGGTAAAATTAGAAGTAAAGGAAGCAACTTATGGAGCAAATAATGAGAATATTCCTGCTGAAATTTTAGAAGCCTCTATGAAGTTAAAGAAAAATGAGATTACAGAGCCAATCGAAACAGAATATGGATATTATGTGATTCAATGTATGGCATATAACGATAAAAAAGCTACCAAAGCTGCAAAAGAAGATATATTAACTGAGAAGCAAATGGAATACTATAATACAGTAAGTGAAAAATGGGTGGAAGAGGCAGAAGTAAAAGTGGATGAGGAACTTTGGAATACCATTGCATTTGCAAATCATCCAACAATTTCAGAAGTTGAATCTACAACGACGCATACAACAGAAGAAAGTAATACATCAGTAGAAAACGAAGAAAATAAGGATAAAAATTCTTCTATAGAACATACAACAGAAGAAACGGATACAAAAAATAATTCATAATGAAAAAGCATCTGTTTCCAATGAAAGAAACAAAGAGGGTATCACTTTATCATCTATTTTGATGATTTTGCGATACCCTCTTTTTTGGTTATTCAGATGATATTATACTACAAAAATTTATAGTTTTATTCACTTACTGCTTGTGTAGCAAATGTTGTATTAACTAAAGTAGAGTATTCAACCGGATTGGTAAGTTCTCCAGCTTCTTTTAAAATATCTTGAAGAAGCGCAAAAGATTCTTCTTCAAACATTGGATTTTCTTTATAAGTGTCTTGCTCAGCATAACGCTTTATAATAGAAGTTAAAGTGGCAAGATCTGTTTCAGGAAATTGTGGTTTTATCACTTTAGCAATTTCTTCTGGTGTATGAGTTGCCACAAATTGTTGACCTTTATAAATAGCATTCGTAAATTTTTGAATAATATCAGAATGTTTTTCGATATAACTCTTTTTGGCACAGTAAGCAGTATAAGGAACATATCCACTTTCTATACCTAGTGATGATACAACATAACCAACACCTTCCTGTTCCAAAGAAGTGGCATTTGGTTCAAATTCTACAGTATAATCGCCAGTTCCACCAGCAAAAGCTCCAGCAGTATTTGCAAAATCAACGTTTTGAATGAGTTCTACATCTGTAGTGGGATTAAGACCATTTTTCTTTAACACATATTCTAAGATCATTTGTGGCATACCACCTTTTCGTCCACCGATAATCTGTTTTCCCTTTAGTTCACTCCATTGAAAGGAATCCGTATTTTCTCTTGACACAAGGAAGTTTCCAGCACGTTGCGTTAATTGGGCAAAATTAATAGCGTAATCTTCATTTCCTTGATTATATTGATAAATAGAAGCCTCAGAACCCATAAATCCAATATCAGCATCACCACTAATAAGAGCAGTCATCGTTTTATCAGCCCCAAAACCAGTTACAATATGAACGTCAAGACCGACATCTTTAAAATATCCTTTTTCATAAGCAACATATTGAGGAGCATAGAAAATAGAATGAGCTACTTCATTTAGTGTAATTTTTGCAAGGGAACTTTTTTCCTTTGTTCCACAAGCTGTTAGCGAAGAAAGAATGAAAACACCAGTTAATATAAAAACAATACCTACTAGCTTTCTCATAAAAACACCAAAAACTTTTTACACTAGTATATGCAAAGAAAGAAAAAGCGTGACAAAATAATAAGAGTAGAATGAATTACTAGATAGTTAGAAATGTCAAAGATTTTCAAAAAGTACATAGAAAGAAAATAGATTCTTAGAACAACTACTTGTCTGAGAGAAAGAAAATGAGTATACTAAATACAGTATTCATACGATGGAGAAATAAAAAATTTTGGATTCAAATAGGAAAGGAGAAAAGAAATGAAAACAATAGGATTTATTGGGATTGGTGTAATGGGAAAATCTATGGTTCGTAATTTAAGAGAGAAAGGTTATGAAGTATCGATTTATACAAGAACAAAAGAGAAGGCAGAAGAGCTTATTTTTGAAGGAGCATTATGGTGTGATAGTGTCAAAGAATGTGTCAAAGATAAAGATGTAGTAATTACGATTGTAGGTTATCCAAAAGATGTAGAAGAAGTTTATTTTGGAGAAGCAGGTATTATTGCCAATGCAAAAGAAGGGGCATATTTGATTGATATGACAACAACAAGTCCACTTCTTTCAAAGAGAATTTATGAAGAAGCAAAAGTTGTACAAAAATATGCTTTGGATGCTCCTGTATCAGGTGGAGATACGGGTGCAAAAAATGGAACACTATCCATTATGGTTGGTGGAGAGAAAGAGCATTTTGAGGCTTGTTATAAAGTGTTTGAAGCTATGGGAACCAATATTATATATGAAGGATTAGCAGGAGCTGGACAACATACTAAGATGGCGAATCAGATTGCAATAGCAGGAACAATTGCTGGTGTGGCAGAAGCAATTGCTTATGGAGAAGCTGCTGGATTACATTTAGAAAAAATGTTGCATAGTATTTGTGCAGGAGCAGCAGGTAGTTGGCAGATGGATAATAATGGTCCTAAAATGTTAAAAGAAGACTATGCACCAGGATTTTTTATTAAACACTTTATTAAAGATATGAAAATTGCTTTGGAAGAAAGCCAGCAAAGAGGAAACGAGTTACAAGTATTAGAAACTGTGTTAAAAACATATGAATCTATGGATGAAGCAGGATTAGGAGACTTAGGAACGCAAGCATTGATTGAGGCATATAGAAAATAATGAAATATAAAAATATAAGACAAGGAATCTTTCTAAGTCGACCAAATCGCTTTATTGCTTATGTTGAACTAGATGGTGAAGTTGTAAAGTGTCACGTTAAAAATACTGGGCGATGTAAAGAACTACTCATAGAAGGCGTGACTGTCTTTTTAGAAGAACATGATAATCCAAATAGGAAAACAAAATATTCTCTTATTGGAGTAAAAAAAGGTGATATTCTAATTAATATGGACTCTCAAGCACCAAATAAAGTTGTAGAAGAATGGTTAAAAGAAGGGGGGCTTTATGCAAATCCATCTCTTGTGAAGCGAGAAAAAACATATGGAAATTCTAGGTTTGATTTCTATGTAGAGGCAGGAGAAAAGCGATGTTTTATAGAAGTAAAGGGTGTTACTTTAGAAGAAGAGCAAATTGCGAAATTTCCAGATGCACCAACTGAGAGAGGAATCAAACATATAAAAGAACTATGTGACTGTAGAAAAGATGGATATGAAGCTTATATTATCTTTGTCATTCAGCTCAAAGGGATTGTAAAATTTGAGCCGAATATACAAACGCAACCAGAATTTCAACAGGCATTAATGAAAGCGAAAAGAGAAGGTGTTCATATTTTGGCTTATGATTGTTTTGTAACACAAGATGAATTATGGATTGATCAAAAAATTGATGTAGATTTAAAAGAGAATATGTAGTCTAAGAAAAGGTGTCCCCAACTAGGGACACCTTTTTCTATTCAAACAAAATAGCCTTATGTATAGTAAAGAAGAACTTGCCAAAGCAAATCATAAAAAAGGAGAAATATATGACTTTAGCACAGAAAGAAAAAAGATATGCTTTACTAATTGTATTAGGCATTTTTATAGGAATTGTGATCAGTGTTATTTGTGGAGGAACAGATAGCGTATTAGCAGCCAAAAAAACAGTAGCAAAGAAAGAATATTATGTTGTAAGCCGAATGGAAGGGGAAGTTGTAATTTTAGAAAATGAAAAAGGAGAAGAAACGCAAGTAGAACGTAAAAAGTTTCCAAAGAGAATCAAAGAAGAAGATGTTGTATATTATAGAAATGGGAAATATCGAAAAGATTCGAGAAAGACAAGAGAGCTGAAGAAAGCCATAGAAGCAGAAATGAAAAACTTCTTTCCTTCTTAGATAGAAAAGATAAAAAGAGTATACTAAAATGAAAGAATGTATGTACTAAAAATATACTGTAAATATCTTGAAAATATGAATAAAAATTGAATAAATAGTTTAAAATGTTAAATTTTTATAAAATGACAGGTGTAAATGGAAAAATTATGATATAATGAGAAAAAATTTTTTTACAGTGAGGGAAGGAATGAAAGAAATGCAAGATAAAAATTTTTCAGAAGTTATACCACAGATTGAAAATTTAGCAGGACTATGTATAAAAAATGGACAAATTGACCCAGAATTCTATAAAAAATATGATGTAAAACGAGGATTACGTGATGTGAGTGGACAGGGAGTTTTAACAGGTCTAACGGAAATTTCACAAATGCAATCTTATGTAGTAGAGGATCATGAAATGGTTCCTTGTCAAGGAAGGCTTTATTATAGAGGGATTAATATTCGTGAAATTGTAAGTGGTTTTATTAAGGAAAAACGTTTTGGATTTGAAGAGACTATTTATCTATTATTATTTGGAGAGTTGCCAACAAAAGAGCAGTTGGATGAATTTCAAAAATTATTAGCAGAGTATCGCTCATTACCGACAAGTTTTGTACGTGATATTATTATGAAAGCTCCAAGTAAAGACATGATGAATACATTGGCAAGAAGTGTGCTTACTATGTATTCTTATGATGAGAAGGCAGATGACACTTCGATTGAAAATGTTCTTCGTCAATGTATTCAATTAATTGCAATTTTTCCGTTATTAGCGGTTTATGGATATCAGGCTTATAATCATTATGTCAATGGTCAAAGTCTTTTTATTCACCAACCAAAGGAAGGGTTATCAACAGCAGAAAATATTTTACACTTATTGCGTTCGGATGGAGAATATACAGAATTAGAAGCTAAAATTTTAGATATTGCCCTCGTGCTTCACGCAGAACATGGAGGAGGAAATAACTCAACTTTTACCAACCATGTTGTAACATCATCAGGAACGGATACATACTCTGCAATAGCAGCTTCTCTTGGTTCTCTAAAAGGACCAAAACATGGTGGAGCTAACATTAAGGTTGTGCAAATGTTTGAAGATATGAAACAAAGTATATCTAACTGGGAAGATGATCAGGAAGTTTCTGATTACTTATTAGGACTTCTTCGTAAAGAGAGGTTTGATAAACAAGGACTTATCTATGGTATGGGACATGCCGTATATTCCTTATCAGATCCAAGAGCAGAAGTTTTTAAATCCTATGTAGGAAAATTATCAGCTTCAAAGAGACGAGAAAAAGAATATGCGCTTTATGCAAGGGTAGAACGTTTAGCACCAGAGCTTATAGCAAGAGAACGAAGAATTTATAAAGGTGTTAGTCCAAATATCGATTTTTATAGTGGGTTTGTATATTCTATGCTTGACTTACCGATGGAATTATATACACCAATTTTTGCAATCGCAAGAATTGCAGGTTGGAGTGCTCATCGATTAGAAGAGTTAATTAATGAAGGTAAGATTATCCGTCCAGCTTATAAAGCAGTAGCACCAAGAAAAAGTTATACACCATTAAAAGAGAGATAAAAGAACGGGGCAATTAGTATGGGTTATGGAACGCCGATGTAGGCGTTCCTTTTCTATAGATAAGTTTTATACTATCAACCAACGGAAATATGATTGACTTTTTGGAAATAGGATGTTATATTAAACGAAAATTATACAAAGTTTTGTTTGCTGCCGGGGAAACATTTAGCGTTGATTTCGTATCCATAGGCCTATGG
>JADIML010000050.1 GCA_017694765.1 Candidatus Scybalomonas excrementavium | reverse complement strand
GTATTTCACCCTGACTATATTCTATGGGTGATATTCTACCCTTATTTTTGTATATTGTCAATACTTTTTTATCTAGTTCTTCTTTCTAAGAATGATGGGAAAGTCTTCCACTTCCCCATCACTTTCTTCCTGTCCATCATACGTGCCAGTATGAATCCCTTGTTTCTATACAAGTTTTTTAATGCCATCTTTAATCAAAATGGAAATCGTACCATCTTCATATTGATGATATTCAAAAATAGAAGGGTCTTTTAAGTAGTCAATCGGAACTAATATTTCGATTCCATTTTTTGTTACAATCTTTTGTTTTTTCAGTAACTTCTTTTCCATTTTCTTATTCACCTCTATGGGCTTTACAGGAATGGATTTTTCTTGTAATTTTTCTTTACAAATAGCCTTTGCTTGCTCGTTATCTTCAAACACTTCTTTTTGAATTTCTTCTATATTCAATTCTCCTGTCTTTGTAATGCTCTCGGCAACGACTTGCTTATATTCCATGATTTTTTCTGGTGCTTTTTCTTCATAACATTCTTGAATTGTATCAATGACAGCTTCTTGATATGTCTTTACAACTTCTTCTTCTGATTGTTCCATCGATAACTGTAAAATCATATCGGATAAATAATTGCTTTTCTCATTTTCAACATAATGTTTACGATTTGATATTTGTACTTTCCTATTTTTAATATCAATAAAAAATAATTCTGTAATTTTTTGTGTGATACTTGGAATAACTTTTGTATTTAATACCCATTTTTCTTTTCCATTGGCATCAATGCTATCAACAAATTTATTTTGATAATTTAACTTAAAAAAACAAACATACTCTCTATCTTCACAAAATGCCCATAAAAACACACCACTACCCATAGGAATATCGGTACTTTTTTCTTGCATTAATGTATGTATTTCATCTGCAATTTCATTGGCAAAAGGCTCTAATTGCCCTTCATCTTCTGGTAAAATTTGCATTAAAATAGAATTTTCATCAATCTTTGACTTATTTAAAGAGATATGGTTCAAATGCTTTCCAATTAGTTGTACCATATATTGCTGCTTTTCATCTCCATCTCCAAGCACTTGTTCCGTAAGATTGACAAATGGCATCTCCATATCAAAAATGCAAGTAAAACATTTTTTAATTATAATATCTTCTTGATTCATGCGTACTTCCCTTATTCTAATTCCTTACGTTTTATATCTAAAATCGTTATCAGTTCTTCTGGTGTATCGATAAGAAATTGTGGTTCATATTGGGCTAACTCTTCTCTTGGACGAAATCCCCATGTCACACCAACTGTCGTAAATCCGGCACCAAGTCCTGTTTTCATATCCGTATTTGTATCCCCCAAATATACGACTTCGTCTGGATGTATTCCTCCTAATTCTTCTAATAAAAGCATTGCCCCTGTTTTATCTGGCTTTACTGGAATATTAGAAACTTGTCCTCTTACTGCATCAAAATAAGACAAAATTCCAGTTGCTTTTAAAGAATCTATCATTTGTTCATGTGGCTTATTGGAAAAACAAGTGATTTTCAGCCCTCTTTGTTTTAGTTCTTTTAATAATGGAATAATCCCGTCATATGGTTTTAAAAATTTGGTGCAGTTGTCCTTAAAAAACTTCATATATGCTTCACAATAATCTGTGTAATGTTTTAGTTCTTTATCCCCTGCATATAATAAAACACGTTCTGCCTGCTTTTCATAGCCATCTCCTGCAAAATATTGATACTGTTTTGCCTCGATTGCTTCATATCCATATTGTTTCAATACTTCATTTCCACAGTAAGCCAATGTCTCCACCGTGTCTAATAATGTTCCATCCAAATCAAACATACAACAACGTATCATACTTCTACTCCTTTATCTTCTCTTTTGGGTTTACAAGTGTCAAATTATGAATGGAGGCTTCTAGCAAAGCTCCATGTTCTTTTAACCAATTTCTATGTTTTTTATAATTGGAATCACAAGTTTCTACAAGGGACCAAAATGCTTTGGAATGATTCATTTCTTTTAAATGACAAAGCTCATGAATGACCACGTAATCGATGATTTCTACAGGTGCCATAATGAGTCGCCAGTTAAAATTTAAATTTCCTTTTGTACTTGCACTTCCCCATCTTGTTTTTTGTGCCTTAATACGAATGGAATTTGGAATCACACCGATTTGTTCTTGATATAAGGCAACTCTATCTTCTATAATCTTCTTAGCTTCTATTCGGTACCATTCTTCTAACGTATGTTTCATTTTTATTTCATCAAAGACACAAGCCATAATATAGATCTTTTCTCCATAAAGTCCTGCTGTCATTTTATAAAATTCTGCTCCTAGTACAATATCTACTGGATAAGTTGTTCCTAGATAAAGCAATTTATCTTTTAAAAATTCCATACTTCCTGCTAGTTGTTTCCTTGCTTTTTGAATGTCCTCTTGTTTTTTTCGAATCCATGCTTCTTTTTCTTTTATCACATGTCGAATCATGCGTTCGCTTACGTTATAAGGAGCTGTAACAATCACAGCTCCTTCTATTGTAATTTGTATACCTATCGTTTTTCTTTTTGTTCTTTTTAATTCATATTTTATCATCGTTTCCTACTTTCTAAAAAGCTGATACAAAAAGCGAACAACGATGAGAATGGCTACGATTGGCAATATAACATGAACCAATAAGCTGATTGCCACTCCTAATATCGTTAAAATAATACCTATCACAAAAATAAGTACTAAAAGCACACCTAATTTTTCATACCATTTTAATTCTCGTTGATTCCAAAAAATGTGAAAAATATCTTTTTGTGCTTCCCTTTGATCCGCATCTTCGTCTCTTCGCTCATAATAAGAAACTCTCTCTTTTTGGTTTTCCTTCCCAAGTTGTGAATCAATAATTGTCTTAGCAATTAACCTAGGACTCCCAAGCTCCATCGTCACTTCTTCTTCGCTTTTTCCTTTTCTTATCTCTGTTTCTATATAATTTGAATAATACTCAATGGAGCTATGATATTCTTGGCTATCCACTTCATTTAACAAACACTCACTTAATTCTTGAATAAACTGTTGTTTTGTCATTGGT
>JADIML010000049.1 GCA_017694765.1 Candidatus Scybalomonas excrementavium | reverse complement strand
GAGTTGTAATAGAAGATTTGAATGTAAAAGGAATGATGAAAAATAAACATTTATCGGATGCTATCAGAAAACAAGGTTTCTATGAGTTTAAAAGGCAACTTGAGTATAAGTGTAAATTGAGAGGAATTGTGTTGGTAGTAGCAGATAGATTTTATCCATCATCAAAGATTTGTAGTCAATGTGGAGAGATTAAGAAAGATTTAAAACTATCTGATAGAGTATACAAATGTCTCTGTGGACTTGTGATGGATAGAGATTTGAATGCAAGTATGAATCTTTCAAGATATAAATTAGCATACTATTACTAACAAGATCATGCTAATATGTAGGATGCGTTGTATCCGAATTTACGCCCTCGGAGAGTTATAGCAAACGAAAGTAGATGACTATTTATAGTTTTCAAAATCGGACTCGTAGAACAGGGAATGAAACAAGATTTATAGATGTTTATAGATTTCTGGCAACGGAGAAGATGGGAGCAGAAGGCAACAAATCCTTAGATGAACAAGAAGAAAAGGAACAAGAAGCATATTCGGATCAGATTGAAAAACAAGCACAAGAGAATATAGCATATTTAATGGCAGCGAAGACTGAATTAATAAGCCTTAATAAAATGAATAAGGCACTAGATAGTTTAAAAGCAGAAGAGAAACGCTTACAAAAGTCTATCGCATCGGAAGAAAAGTCCATGGAAGATGAGATTACACAGACGATTCATCGCAAACTCGATGAAATTGAAAATCAATTTGAAAGCGCATTAAAAGATAATAAAGAAAAAGAAAAACGCTTATTAACAAAAAGAGCGAAGAAAAAGAATGAAAAAGTAAAAGAACGTGTAAAAGAAGAAACAGCAGATGTTCGAGAAGAAAATAGAAAGCTCAAGACAGAGATGGATAGTCTATTTAAACAAAATCACATTCCAAGATTTTGTAATTCTAAGCTCTATTATTCTCTTTTTATGACCAAAGGAATTTTTGAGGTTTTAGAGTTTCTTGCTACTATTTTTATATGTATTATTGTAATTCCAGCACTTCTTTGTATTGCAGCAGAAGATACCGTATTATCTCATATAAAAGATTTAAAGCCTTATTATATTATTATCTTTTTAGCTTGTACGCTTCTTTTCTTTTTTGTATATATTATCATTTTAAATAGTACCAAAGTAAAACATCATCCAGTTTTAGTAGAAGGAAGAAAGATTCGTGATAAAGTAAAAGCAAATGAGAAAAAGATAAAAGCAATTACAAATGCTGTTAAAAAAGATAAAGATGAAAGTCAATATAATCTTGAAAAATATGATGAAAAGTTAGAAGAAATCCGAGAAGAAGCTAGAATCATTTCAGAGAAAAGACAAACAGCTTTAACAGAATTTGAACAAAAAGGAAAACAAGAGATTACAGAATCTATTCGAAATCGAAGAAGAGAAGGTCTTGAAACGATCAAACAAAAATATCGGGATCATAGTGAACAACTATTAATGGGGGAAAAGAATATTCAGGAGCAGAAAAGGCTTATACAAGAGAACTATACAAAGCGCATTGGTGATGAGTATATGGATTATGAAACAATAACGGATCTCATTACAATTATTGAAGAAGGGGATGCGGATAGCGTAGAAGAGGCAATTCTTTTTTATAATAATGAATAATTTAGATGAAAGAATATCCTAGATATCCAAGCATTTTAGAAAGAATACGTATTGTAAAGAAGTTAGTAAAAAACTCTCTAAACAATACGTATTTTTTTGTACTCATTTTATACTATCATTTGATACTCATTGTAAGGCAAAAGAAATTCCTTCGGAAATAGTCATAGCTAACTGCATAACAAGATGAAGTCTTGTACTTTGCAGTACAAAAAAGTTAGACTTTCTAGCATGATTCACGATTCCTGTAATAGCGAGATCGCCAATACAAGGAAGAGACTTTTGGATACCTTCTCCAGGAAATAAACTTCCTTGTTCAAGAGTAATATAGCCAATGTGCTCCTTTGTGCCAAGACAGGCATCAATAGCAATAACAAAAGGATTTTCATACGTGTTTTTTATAAGAGTGATATATTTTGTTAAATTCATAGCGTGAACAGGTTCTTGTAATGTTCCATATACAGGAAGGTTTACATGGCTTCCTTGTAAATAGCTTCCAATCATTGGACCAAGGCAGTCACCGGTAGAGCGATCGGTTCCAATACAAATAAATACAGTAGGCTGAGAGATTGCCTTTAAGGATATCATATATTCTTTTAAATCCTTTCCAAAGGAAAAGGATGCTTGAGTTTCTGTTGCTTTATAATAATTCATAATAGGTTACCTCCATAGTAATACATTATAAAGTATGAAAAAGTTATAGAGTCATTAGTCAAAGACTCAACATAAAAATATGACAAAAAATTCCAAACAATGTTATAAAAATGAAAAAAAGAAAAAACATGCAAGAATTTCGTAAGAAAAAAGAGGATGATTCTAAATGAGTACGACACGATTCTCGTTTGTTGTAACAAAAAGTGTGTTATGCTGAAACTAATGATAAAAAGGGAAAGGCGGCGTAGGACATGCAGGTAATCTATCATACGACGGTAGAAGAAAAAGAAGAACTAAAAAAAGGATATTATCCTCCAAAAAATATAAGACAAGTTGGAAATCCAGGAACAAAGAGAAAAATTTATATCGAAGATTATGTAGTAACGTATTTATCGAAATTAGCAAGCCCTTCAAATACTTATGTGAGAGGTGCTATTTTACTTGGAACGATAAAGAAAACAGAAGATGGTATTTATATTTTCATTAGTGGAGCATTAGAAGCACAAAATTTTGAACTCGATTTGGAAGAAACGATTTTTACCAATGAACATTGGGTAGAGATTTATAATCAAATAGGGGAATTTTTTCCGAACTTATCCATTGTGGGGTGGTTTGTTTCGCGATTAGGATTTTCTACAGAGTTAAATGGAAAAATTATACAAACCCATAACAATTATTTTGCAGGCGAAAATAAAATTCTTTATATGATTGATGCTCTAGAAGGAGATGAGGCATTTTATCTTTATGAAAATCACAGCCTAAAAAAGCAAAAAGGGTATTATATTTACTATGAAAAGAATGAAGAAATGCAATCTTATATGATCGCAAAAAATCAAGAAAATCCTTCACCTTCAAAGGAAAAATCAAATATTGTAAAAAGGGATCAAAAAGTAATAGCTTCTTATAGACGTACTTTAGAAAAGAAAGTAGAACAAAAAATAGAACAGCAAGAAAAAAACAATCCAAAATCTTATTTAGGAAAGCAGCCTAAAGTGTGGAAAAGTGATTTCTTACTGAAAAAAGACAAAAAGAGAGAAGAAGGTGGCTTTTATTATGTTGCTAGCACATTTTTAACCGTTGCTATTTTAGCCGTTGGAATTACAGTCATTAATAATTATGATAAAATGCGATTATTAGAATCGACACTGAGCCAGATGACAGAAGATACAAAAGAAGTTATTTCCAATGGTCCTTCTATAGAAGATACTACAAATATCACGATAGAAGAGAAGCAAGAGGAGGGCGTAGATTCTAACACAGAAGCAGTTGTAACACAAGAAAATTCCACGGATACTTCTACAGAAAATGAAATAAGAGAGCCTAGTACGGCTGGACAAGCAGAGCTTATTTCCAATCAAAATAAAGAAACGAGTCAAGTAATTGCCACGTATTACATTGTAAAAGAAGGTGATACAATGTTAAGTATTAGTAAGAAGATGTATCAATCTGAAAAATACGTAAAAAAAATACTAGAGGCAAATGAGATGAGTGAAAAAGATAAGATCTTTCCGGGACAAAAGATAAAAATTCCTAGCTTAGATCAAAAAACATAAATATTTACTTGAGAAAAGACATCGTATATAATGAATAAGAATCCAATTCGAAATTCAAAATAAGGATGTGAAAAAATGGCAGACAATGTAGTACAGCAATCGAAAAAGAAAAAAGAAAAGAAATCCAAAGGGATTTGGGTTTTAATAGTGCTTGTAGTTTTATGTGCTTTAGGAATCGGGTATTATATTTATACAAATTATAAAACGTATCATACATATAATATTGAAAATAAAGTTGATATGGAAGATACCATAGAGTCTAGTTATGGTATGTTTCAAAATAAAGTAGTGAAATATAGTAAAGATGGTATTATGTTATTAGATAATAAAGGAGATGGAATTTGGTCCAGAAGTTATTCCATGAAAGCTCCAAAAATTATTCAAAAAGATAATTATCTTGTTGTAGCTGATATTGGTGGAAATAGTGTGTATTTATTTGATCGCTTAGGAGAAGTCCATGATTATACGATGCCCTATCCAATTTGTGATATTGAAGTTTCCGGACAAGGAGTTCTTGCAGTCGTATTAGAAGATGATAAAGCCAACTATATTCAATTATATGATAAAGAAGGAAAACAAATTGTAGATTCCACTCTAACAGTTCAACAAAGTGGATATCCATTAGACATTGCCATTTCAGAAGATGCCATGTGTATGGTCGTTAGTTATGTTACAATTGATGGAATTCATATAAAAAATACAATCGCTTTCTATAACTTTGGTTCTGTTGGACAAAATGCAAATAGCAATAAATACGTAGGTGGTTTTTATTATACGGATGCTGTATTTCCAAAAGTAGAATTTATAGATAATCATACAGCTTGTGCTTATGGAGATACAAAAGCAGTCCTATATAAAGTAAAAGAAAAACCGAGTGATGATACCATTGAGATACCATTTGATACAGCTATCCGTAGCGTTTTTTCTAATAATAAATACATAGGATTTATTCGAAATAATGAGAAACAACCAGAAAAAGGGAAATACATCGTAGATATTTATAATACAAAAGGAAGCTCTGTATTGCGAGAAGTTGTAAATATCGATTATCAAAAGGTTAAATTTGATGGAAATGATATTATTTTAACTGGGGAATATGAATGTATGATTTTAAGGATGAAAGGAGGAGAGAAGTTTAGAGGTCGTTTTCAGAACGGCATTACAGATTTCATACCTCTTGATAAGAAAAACCAATATTTAGTAATTGGTAATAAAAGTATTTTAACAATTAAGATAAAATAAGGAGTTACAGATGAATTATTTATTAATAGGAGTCGTACTTTTTTTTATATTGGTAACAGCAAATGGATTTCGTAAAGGGCTTTTAAAGAGTGTTTTATTTTGTGGAACAACAATTTTAGCGCTATTTGTGACATCCCAATGTTATCAGTTTGTTGGAAAAGCGCTCAATGAATATACAGGATTAGGGGAACAAATAGAAACCTCTATCGAAAAAAGTTTAGAAATGAAGACAAATGAAACCAAAAAAATAAAAAGAGCAGAACAGACAAAAAAGATAGAATCGTTGAACTTGCCACAAGGAATTAAGGATGCTTTAGTGGAAAATAATAATATGGATATTTATAAAGCATTAAATGTAACAAGTTTTTATGAATATATTGCAAGCTATTTATCAAAATTAGTCATTAATGCAATTTCATATTTCCTTACATTTATTCTTTCCAGTATTATCATTGGGCTATTAATTCGTGTTTTAGATTTTATTACAGAGATACCAATTCTAAAAGAAATTAATAAAATCGGTGGTCTGTGTCTAGGGGCAATCGAAGGATTAATAGGTATCTGGATTTTCTTTTTAATTGTCACGATATGGGGAAGCACAACATTTGGGGAAACTATGTTTCGGTATATTAATGATAGCACTGTACTTTCTTTCCTATATGATAATAATATTATTTTAAATTTTATTACGAATATGTCGAAAGTGTTATTTTAATGAGGTATTTGTTTTGTGTTCCTATTGAATAAAGCATTAGGGATAAAGCAAGAACTATTATATACTGATATAACAGGTAAATTATATGAATCGTAGCAATAGAAATACGTATTGTATAGAATGAAAGTTCTTTATAATGCGTATTTTTTATATCGCTGATTTATAGTAGATTAGTTAGATATAATGTTTGGGAAGGCTCAAATATTTTTGGGTAGTAAATAATTTGATAGTAATATAGAAAGCTAGATTAGATTATTTGGTATAAAAATAGCATATTATCAAAGTAAAGTGTTGAAATATACGAAGTGTATGTTATAATATATAGA
>JADIML010000048.1 GCA_017694765.1 Candidatus Scybalomonas excrementavium | reverse complement strand
ATATAATGTTCAATTGTGCTTACATACACAGAATTTCCTTTTTTCCCAAGAACACAGTTACCTTCACACTGTTTTTCATGATCGCATACTAACGAACATACTAACGACATTGGGTTGTTTTCAAATAACATTTCCCCTGCTTCTTGTAACTTTCCTTCTTTTAACATTCCTATCATAGTTGGAATTGGTGTCTGAATAGGACATCCTTGTCTACATAATGGTTTTTTACAATTTAAACAACGCTCTGCTTCATCTTTAATGTGAAAAGACATCGAATTTTCTTCCTTTCTTTTATTTGTATGTCATTATACACTGCTTACTTCTCGTATACAAGTGATTCTTTTTTAACAATCTTCATATCTAGCTATCTGTTTCTAGCTTCATGAAATGAAACGTTATATACCAACTTTTCTCTCCTAAAACAATGCCTCTTCCTTTCTTCTATACTTGCTCCTTCTTTTATATAGAAAGTTCATGTTCCAAAAAAAGTCTTTCCACAGTTGCACGATATTGTATGGCTTTTGTTGCCTTTTTGATTTGCTTCATAGCTTTTTGACTATCTACAAATAAATTACCCATATAAAACCAAATTTCTTTCATTTTAAATAAGAGATTTTTCTCTCCAGATATCGTTTCTTCATATCCTTCATAAATTTTATCATGAAATCTTTTTAATTCTTCTTTGTTTGGAAGTGTTCCATTTATAATCTGACCGAGCAGTGCTGGATTTCCAATGATTCCTCTCCCTAACATCCAACTTGTTTGATCGGGAAACTGTTGCTGGTAGCGATTAAAATCTTCTACAGAAAAAATATCTCCATTATAACAAAGTGGCATAGTTGCAACTTCCTTCGCATAGGCATATGTTTCTAAATGAGGCATATTTTTATAATAATCCGTCTGCACTCTTGGATGAATAATCAGTTCTTTTACTGGATACTGATTGAAAATCTTCATTAAAACTGGGAACTCTTCTGGACTTTCCATACCAATTCTTGTTTTAATCGAAATAGAAATCGGACTTTTCTCAAATATTTCATCTAAAAATTGTTCTAGCTGCTTTGGATCTTGTAAAAAACCTGCCCCTTTCTTTTTTGTAACGACAGTTTTAGACGGACAGCCCAAGTTTAAATTGACTTCTTCATATCCAAATGCCTGCAACTGTTTGACTGTGTTTAAAAAATACTCGTATTGATTTGTTAATATTTGTGGTACTACATACATGCGTTGATTATGTTCTGGGATGACATCATTTTTTTCTCTCGATGTCAACTTATTATGCTGAGTTGGCGATAAAAAAGGTGTGAAATATTTATCTATATTATGAAACACTTCGTGATAAGCATTCCGATATACATATCCTGTAACACCTTCTAAGGGTGCTAAATAATAGTTCATATTTTATAATACTCCAAACTGCTCTAATCCAAATAAAATACCGTCTTCATCAATATCTTTTGTTACAAAATCTGCGACAGCTTTTACATCTTCTGTGGCATTCCCCATAGCAACTCCTATGTTTGCATATTGTAACATTTCTATATCATTACCACCATCTCCAAATGCCATAATCTCATCTTGCTCTATCCCATAATATTGACACACTGCTTGAATCCCAACTATTTTTCCACCATTCTTTGGAATCACATCCATAAAATCTGGATGCCATCTCGTAGATTTGCAGTTTGGCATATACTTGAAAAATTCTTCTTCTTCTTCCTTTGGAATATAAGTGCTTAATTGATATGTTTTATGTTCAAAAACGCGATTTGGAGAATCAAAGTTTAACTTTGGTGCTGTTTTTCCAAGACTATCCCACATCTTTTGAATTCCTTTTGTCATATGGTTGAAATAGACATAATCCAATTCTACAAAACTAGAACCAATCTCTTGATTCTCTTCTAAATAAGGCAATAAGTGAATAAGATCTTGTCTATCTAAACATTGTTCTCGAATAACTTCTTTATCATTATAACAATACTGTCCGTTCATTGTAATAAAACCATCAAAAACAGGCTCTGCTTGATTTTGAAAGAAATCTAGTTGAGCAGGTGAACGCCCAGTTGCTATAAAAAGTTTGATTCCTTTTTCTTTTAGTTGTTGTAATGCCATTTTTGTAGATTCTGGAATTTCATGAGTTCGAAAACTCACTAAAGTTCCATCGATATCAAAAAAAATTGCCTTAATCATTGCTGTCTCCTTTTTTCTATTCTTTCATTGATGTTATCATTATATTTTTTATTATAACTTCATTTCTTCTTCCATTCAACTAAGAATAAAGCTCATGGATAGGTAAGCTTAAACTTTCACCTTCTTTTGATATGCCACAAAGATTTGACATTCTTTTAAATACACCAAAGAATGATACATCCTATCTCTTACTGGCATTCCATAGTAAATATACGATTGGGATTCCATCCCAAGTAATACAAACTCAATCCCATATGCCATTTCTTAATGACATTTCCAAGTACTATTATTCGTATAACTAATTCATAGGCAAAATCAAATTAATAATGTAAATTTAGTTTCTCTATCACTTCTAACTTCCACTCAAAGGCATATACTATACTATAACACATAAATTTAAGGAGATATTATGCAAATTCAATGGAAAAAATTATTGTTATCTCTTCTCATTCCTATTTTAGTCGGTCTACTTTCTAGCTTTTTCATTCGTGATTCGATTACTTCGTATATGAACATGCAAAAACCTCCCTTAGCTCCACCTAGCTTCCTTTTTCCAATTGTTTGGAGTATTCTATACATTTTAATGGGAATTAGCTGTTATCTCATTTTAACAACTTCCTCCCCTCTTCGCCCAAAAGCTCTGTTGCTCTATGGAATTCAGTTATTTTTAAACTTTTTATGGTCCCCTGTCTTTTTTAACTTGCAATCACCTTTCTTTGCTCTTATTATTCTTGTTTTATTATGGAGTACTTTATTTCAAATGCTCCGTGTCTTTCTTAAAATTTCTCCAATTGCTGCATGGCTCCAAGTGCCATATCTTATTTGGTGTACTTTTGCTGCTTATTTGAATTTAGGAATCTTACTTCTTAATTAGCCAAATAGAAGAAAGACTATGTTCGAAAGAACTATGAAAGAGGAATTTTCTAATGTATAAACATATAAAAAATACGTATTGAATAAACTCCATGCATTTTAATCAATACGTATTTTAGTTTTATAATATTGAATTTTTAATATTAATCTAAATAATACTTGCCTATTTTATTTCATTTCTACATTTAAAATCTTGCTTAAAATCTAAGTCAAACTGCTGTATTTGTTGTTGTTCCATCAAAATGGATAAATCTACATATTGGACTCTCATATTTTGATAAGAATTCCAATAAAATTTCAGTGATTCTGCACACATAATAGACGTATACACGGTATAATCATAAGGAACAATATTCGTATCCTCTTTGGTAATCGCTCCTTGATCGCTTACTTTTATCATACCAAGTGGAAAAGCGACACTTTGAAAAAGATGAAACATATGAGAAATCCCTTCTTCTTCGTTTTTTCCTTTCACTGCATATTGCTTTAGAAATGATAAACGAACAAAACGAGATGGGGAAGACCAGTCACCAGGCATTCCAAATGCACCACTTCCCGAAAAACATTGCGGTAATTTTTCTCCATTTATTACCAGCTCTTCATAGTCAAAGTCTCGAATTTGTGCATAGTTTAATAAGTTAAACCGGTGCCATTCATAACTAGGACTGTTGGTCATAACCCCCATTGTTTTGCGATAAATATGCACACCATCTTTATCAGGCTCTATAATAATTGTTTCTCCTGTTCTATCAGAAAATGTCCAGTGAATTGGTGGAACTGTTCCAAGAAGTGGAATTCCAAGAAAATTTACATGGTTTTGCACTTCTTCTACTACTTCTTTTACCGTTGCACACTTTGTTAAAAAATAAGTGACGGCAAACGGCGGCTGTAGAGAAATTCTATCTTCTCTCTCCTTCTCTTCAAAATGTGCAAATTCTCGATAATATAATTGTCCACCCATTAACCCCTTCTCATTCATCCCTTCGTATAAAGTTGGTGTAGTCTGTAAAAGCAATCCAATTCCAACTGCTGCATATTTTGTTTCTTCATACTTTGCTTCCATTTGTCTTTTCTCTACTTCTTTGATAGACGTATAAAATTTGGTACCTCTTGGAATATAGGTAACCTTCGTTCCTTTTGCTAGTCGATTAAAATCCAGATTTCTTCCCCATAAGTGTTTTCCATCTAATGTTTCCCAAGAAAATGAACTACATCCAAACGACAAATCGCCTTTGTTCTGTTCTTGTTTTACTATTATATTTGTCATGATTTACCCTCTCAATTTTGGATTTTTGTTTGTTATCCATAGTATTCTCACTTTTCTATGCTCTATTCCACTACTCATCCCTAATCATGAAACTATATTTTATTCATTTGAAACTTTTTCTTCTACTATTTTTTTCAGATTCCAAATGATTCTCTTTTCTTTTATTAAAGAGCAAATGGACTGTTGCTTATAAAATTCTGCCAAACAATATGCTTGATCGAAAAATTGATTACAAAGTACTCGATATTCTTCTTTCTTTTGTTTCTTTTGTTTCTCTTCTTCTTCTAGCATCATTTTCCCATAGCACCACCCTAAATTATAAAGAACACTTTCTAAACGACCTCCTTGATTTTGTAACAGAATAATAAATAAAGATGCTTTTGCTTTTTCCATTGATTTTTTATATTTCCCTAATAAACCATATACTTGAGATAAATTATGTAAAATAGATTTATATAAATTTCCACTGGATGATTGATAATAATCTTGTAAATATTGTTCTACCTTACAATAATATTTCAGAGCTTTTTCATATTCTTGATTTTGATGATAAACGCACCCTATATTCATAAGCAGTATTAATTCTTCTCTCGTAAAAAAACCTCCAAGTTCCTCTTCCTTTAACCGCTCTAGATCATCTCTCGTTAGTGATAATATTTTAAAAATTTTATCAATACCTTTTTGATAAGATTTATTTTCTATTTCATAATACAAAACAAACTCTAACTCTTTAATATACTGTTTATTATAAGGATTTTTCATATCAATCTTTTCCTCTAAAACTTTATAAAGTTTTTCTGCTTTTTTATACTCATGATTTCCTATATAAAAATCAATTTGCCAGCGAATATCTTGTATTTCAAAATCTTTTCCTTGTATGGATAGCCTATATGCCTCTTCTTTTCCAACCAAGCCTAAATTTTTCAAATACTGCTGTGTATTTGTCTTTCTTGGTTTTCTTTTGCCATTTTCAATTTTTGATATACCTGATTGATTTCCAAGCAATATTTCACCATGTTTTCCTATGCCGATTTCCTCTTGTGTTTTTCCAGAATAAAGCCTTGTGTTTTTAATAACTTCATTAACAGAACACATAGAATTATACGAACGAATATATTGCTGTTTTTGCTTTACTTGTTTTGCAATCTCCTCACATCTTTCTATCGCTTCCAATAATCCCTCTATATCTTTTGGAAACACTAAAAAGTTAGAACAATCAATTTTATTATTTTCTTTTAATTTCTTTACTAAAATGAGAAAAGATTTCAAAAAATAGCTACTCTTTTTTTGCACAATTTCTTCTAAACCTTTTTTACAATAGGAAAGAGATTCTCCATATTGTCCTTCTTGATAAGCAATCAATGCTAAATAATAGATTGCTTTTATATAAAACTTCACCTTATAAAATGGATCCATATATTTTGTATTCACATATTGAAACAAAACTTTCCAATAAAACTTAGGATTCACTCCCATGTCTTCTTCTACAAAAATTTCTCCTAGTACATATAAGAGTTGTAATTCACTTTTTGAAAGAATTTGATTCTCTTCTAATACAGTTTCTTTCATATAAAAATCCGTTTTCTCTAATCCTTTTACAACTTCTTCAAATGCCTTATCATACTCTCCTCTCTTTTGATATAATCTTCCATAGCTAAGACACTTATATTGTTCATGAAGTTTTTTAGAAGCCCCTCCAGTAATCTGATAAGATTCTAACTCTTTTTCTACTTTTTCTAACTGTTCGCTCTGCATAAAATATTCAATACGATTTCTTTTCTCAAAAAGTTGTTTTTCTTCTTCTGATACGAGTATTTCCCATTTTATGCTATCTTTTCCCAATCGGCTAATCAGTGCCTCAAAAAGCATTTGTCCTGGTTCTCTTTCTCCTAGTTCAATTTTAGATAAATTAGCAATGGAACAAAGACCTCTACTTAATACTCCTTGGCTAATCCCTTGTTCTTTCCTAAGTATTCGTATTAAACTTCCTAAACTACTTACCATAACATCCGCCCCCCTTACTCTTTGATATTCCAAAGTTTTCTCTTTCTTATTATTGTATTGATTACTGTTTCATCTTTATAAAATTGAGCAACACAAAAAGACTGCTTAAAAAACTTCTCACAGTACATCTGGTATTTCGCTTTCTTTTGCATATCTCGTTCTTGTTGCATCATTTTCCCATAACACCAACCAAGGTTAAACAAAATACAGCACCAACCATTTGCCCGTTTCTGTAATAATTCCATAAAAAGACAAGCCTTACTTTTTTCTATGGATTGCTCATAATATCCTAAAAGCCCATATACTTGTGATAAATTATAAGAAATCGAACGATAAACTCCACCATTTGACACTTGATACCAATCTCTAAAATATCGTTCCACTTTCTGATAATATTTTCGTGCCATTTCATAATCACACTTTTTATGGTATGCACAACCAATATTCATAATAAGAATGCTCTCTTCTCTTGTAAAAAAATACACATCTCCTTCTTCTTCATCTTTTAACCGTTCAACATCTTTCACTGTAATCGCTAAAATATCATAAAGCTCTTTGAGTAACTGTTCACACGACATCGGCGAATCCATACTCTGTATCATCAGCTTAGTAGCTTTCATATATTGTTCATTATAAGGATTGGAGTGTTCTACTTTCTCCTCTAACATTTTATAAATCTCTTTTGCTTTTTCTATCTCATGGTTTGCTATATAAAAATCAAGTTCCCACATAAGCTCTTGTATTTTAAAATCTTTTCCTAGAATTGCTAGTCGATAATACTCCTCTTTTCCAGACAATCCTAAGTTTTTTAAATAATGCTGTCCTCTTGAACGTCTTGGTGTTCTCTTTCCATTTTCAACCTTTGAAATTCCAGACTGATTCCCAAACACACTTCTTCCATCTTGTGTCTGCATCATCTCTTCTTGTGTTTTCCCACAATACTGTCTTGTATTTTTAATTACTTGATTAATGGAATATATAGAGTTATAAGAGCGAATATATTGTTGTACCTCTTGTATCTCTTTATAAATCTTTTTTCTCTCTTCTATTATTTCTAAAAATAAATCCAAATGATCAAATAAAATCATTTTCTCCAACTCAGCAAGTGATTGCTTCTCTCTTAATGCTTTTAATAATAGAAGAAACTTTTTTAAATAACATGTACTTTTTCTTTCAATCAACTGCTGTATTCCTTGTTTACAATAAGCAATACAATCTTTATATCTCTCTTCTTCATAAGCAATAAAAGCTAAATAGTACAGTGTTTCTAGATAAAATTCTAAACGATACCAAGGATCGGTACAGTGTTTATTGATGTAATCCAATAAGGACTTCCAGTAATAAAGAATATCCACTTCCTCTACATTCTGTGGATCTATCAATGTCTCAAAATATGTTCGTACTTCCTTATTGCTTTCTAATAAAATTTTCCCGATTAAACATAAGATTCTAAGCTCATTTTTTGAAACAATAGTATTGATTTTTAATCGATTCTCTTTTATAGAAAACTCCGTCTTCTCTAATCCTTCTATACTATATTGAATCGCCCTTTTATACTCTTTTTGTTCTCTATATAAAATTGCATAAAGCAAGCATTGGTACTGCTCATATAATTTTTGAGAAACTCCATGAACTTCTACTGCCTGTTCTAACTTTCGTCTTAGTTCATTCCACTGTTTCGTTTCTACTAAATATTCCATATCATTTATTTTTTTAATAAGCTGTTTCTCTTGCTCCGATAAAATCAGCTCCCATTTTTTACAATCTTTTCCTAATCGACTAATCATTGATTCAAAGAGCATTTGTCCTGGTTCTCTTTCTCCTAATTCAATTTTAGATAAATTGGCGATAGAACAAAGACCTCTACTCAATTGCCTTTGACTAACTTTTTGTTTTTTCCTTAATTCCTTTAATGTATTTCCAAAACTAATCGACATAATTATTCTTCCCTCGTATTCTATATAAATATTATAAATATGAAAATTTTATATATTAAAAGACACCCAATCCCAACACCAAAATCAACATTTATAAACATTTCAATATAATACATGTTTTAATCCAAAGAAAATTATTTTTTCTATTCACTTTAACATTTAATACGAAAATAAACACAAAATTATACATCAATTTTTATCGATTTAGATTTTATATTTTTATTATACTTTGGATTTATTATTTAGACAATAGTGTTTATTTCTTA